>JBEKOS010000270.1:0-6357 GCA_049521535.1 Terriglobales bacterium
GATCAAGTCAGTCTTCGAAGACCAGGAAAGAGTGCGCGAGAACCTGAAGGCCCTGAAAGGCAGCGCCGAAGAAAAAGAGTTGACGCAGCGCTATACCCGGCAGTTGAACCAGCAGGAAGATCGCGTGCAGGCCCTGCGCAACGAAGTGGCTGAACTGCACCGCCAGCGGGATGCCGCGCAGGCCGGACTGGACAAGACGATCGAAGGCTTGTCGATGGAAGCAACTTTATAGGGTTTCCGGCGACGCTAATTCATGAAGCTTGTTGATGGTATTCCAGTTCCGCGAAGTCGCCTTCACCGCGAGCGCCTTCTCAATTGCATTATTGGTGAGCTTTGTGCTGCCAAGGCCATTCGGGCAATAGAGAAAGATTTCACGGCCGGCGACATGGAATTCCTCGCCGCCGGAACAGAATCGCTCCAGCCCCTGTGCAGCATTTTTCAAGGGTATTCCATTGAGGAACGCGACCGCCAGCCTGGAGGGTTCGATCCCTGTTCGAGCCTTGTACGGGTTTTTCTCAATCACACTTTTCAGATCGGCCGGAGTCCGCACGATCACTGCGACCTGCCGCCCCATCGTGTCGGCAATCTTCTTCTCGATTGCCGTTAACCACTTCGCAGGAGGATCTGCGGCGAGGAAAATGACATTGCCGCTCTGCAGATACGTCCTCACTTCTTTGAAACCGAGTCCAGCCCAGAGTTCGCGGACCCGATCCATTTTCAAGACCACACCGCTCACGTTTACGCCACGCAATAAAGCAACGTAGGTTGACATGAAAGCCAGATTATCAGCTCGCGTTGAGAATTCCCATTGGCCAGGCCGCGGCGCGCGAGCAACTGAAGCATTTTCCATGTCAGAATAGACTTCCAGGTGAAACCAATCATGAAGAATCGGTTCTATGCCTTCTTGTTATTCGTTATGTTTCCGGCGCTGGTCCCGGTACACGGCCAGGAGATTCGGGACGGCGAGGCTTTGATTCGCGCCATGCACGATCGTTACGAGAAGTCCTGGTACAAAACGCTGACCTTTTCCCAGAAGAGCACAACCATCCTTCCGGATGGGCGCACGAAATCCGACAATTGGTTCGAGGCGATGATGCTTCCTGGAAAGTTACGCATCGACTTCGGACCGCCCAGCAAGGGTAATGGCGCCCTACTGGTGGACGACTATCTGACCACCTTCCGGGATGGCAAGATTTTTGCCGACCATGCGTCAATGAACTTCCTGATGGTGTTGGGATTTGATGTGTATTGCCAGCCGGATTCGGTCACCATCAACAAGCTTCGCAACCATAACTTCGATTTGACCAAGATGCACCTTTCGACTTGGGAAGGAGAGCCCGTATACGTTGTGGGAGCTGCCCGCGGAGACTTGAAATCCCCGCAGTTCTGGATTGAGAAAAAGCGGCTGCTGCTGGTGCGGCTGATCGAGCCGCGCGAAGACGATCCGACGAAGTGGGAGGACGTCCGCTTCTTCGGCTACCGCGAAGCCTCCGGCGGTTGGGTGGCGATTAACGTGGAACTGTTCGCGCGCGGGAAAAAAGTCTTTACCGAGTACTATTCCGATTTACGGCCGAACGTAAAGCTTGACCCTGACATCTTTGATCCCGCGCAGTTCGCCACAAAGCACTGGGAGGAGTAAGCCCGCAGGCTTCAGGCGAAGCTATCGCACGCGGTTCGCGGAGTTGATGACGAAGTATGCAATCACACAAACCAGCACGGTGAGCCAGAATTTCCACCGGTTTTGCCGTTCCCGGGCGGATGCCACGGACGTCACCAGGTCGAAGCGCAGGGTGTCGTAAATTTTGCGGATTTTGCTTCTTTTTTGTCGCGCCATTGCGTTCCGCCGGGTGCAGAGACGTGGGATTACACGTTAAAGCAATCATGCCCGGCATCGCAAGGGCACGGCGGGATTTGGGCGCTCTAACGGGCGCGTGCGGATTTCAATTCAGCCGAATCGAAGACGGCAATCGTGATCCAGTACAGTCCGCTGGGATATTTGGGAGTTCGAGCAAAACATACGCCCACACTATAGTGGTTGATTCCCCACTCCTTGGCCAGGGCTGCCACCGCCGGCGGCAACGTGGTCGGATCATGTGTGGCATAGGCGGCTGCCAATCGCACACCGCGCACCGCCATGGCGGCGGCTGCGTCCGGCGCCTCCCGCCGGGCCATGGCTTCCGCGACCTGGCGCAGGCGCGAGTCCTCAGAATAATGCAGAGCTTTGCCGCCGGAACTCTGTCGCATGGAGCCGAAGGCTTTGGCGACCATCTCGGCAGCCACATCGTCGGTGGCATCGGTCATGTGGTGCGAGAAATCTTCCGCGATGTATAGAACCTTGCCGGATTCCACGATTCCGACGCCCACCGAATCGAATTTCGGATCAAGAATGTTGGCCCGGTGCGGCGGTGATTCCATCAGGTTGTCATGGGCGCTCTCGATGGTCTGATCGTAAACTACGTTTTCGCCGGCGAGATCCATGCGGACTTCGCGCGAGTTCAGCCTTTCGCCCAGTTCCGGTTCACCCGGAAACTGGTGCGAAAGCGATCCCCGGCTCGCCATGATCTTGGCATGGTCCAGCGCCGCTTGTGCCAGTCTTTCGTCCCATGTGAGTTGGGCGAGGCCTGCCTGGTTGCGGGTCTGATTAATGAGCGCAAACATCGCCAATTGGGGCCCAGTCGTTGAGGACGACGCGCGAACTTCTCGAACGTCCGTGGTGGCCGCTGGTATCGCTGCCGTCCCGTCAGAGGTTGGTCCGGAGAATCCGATAAGAAGTATGAAAGCCAGTAGCACGAATCTTTTCTCCTGATGGCAGTATGGTCGGGACACCACACTGACACCAGAAGAACCAGCTTGTTACCCGTCACGCAGGTAACGGTACTTTGGGCCAAGGCTTAAGTTCCAGACGGACAGTGACCGAAAACCCCTTCACCGCAGAGGCACAGAGAACACTGAGAAGCGGAATCACACATGAAGGGCTCCGGGCCCGACGAGGTTTGCCGGGCGGACTGGTTTACATTCTTAATTCTGAAATCTTCCATCTTGAGTTTCCTCTGCGTTCTCCGCGTCTCCGCGGTGAAAACGGGGCATTTCACGGCGCGAAGTAGGCCGAGATGTCGAGTATCAGTTGTGTCGTTCCACTGGCGTAGGCGTCTGTCTTTCCATCAGTATTCGGCACGATTGCCATGTTGGAAGTGATCGCACCGTCTTCCGCGTTTAGAGTCGACACCACCGGCTGCGTTTCACCGTCCGGCCACAACGTCAGGTAGCCGAGATCGCCCGGCGGCACCGCAGTGGCATTGAACACATATGCCTGCGCCATGCTGGGCGGGGCGCAAGCGCTGTCCGCCACGCTGACCGTCAGTTCGTCGCTGAAGGCACCCGTGGTTTTCCGCGTATCCAGCACCCGGCAGGGCGTCAACGCGTAGAGTTGCAAACCACCCGTCTCCGGCGTAGCGAGGTATCCATTTACGTCAATCACCAGGTTAGTGGCACTACTCGGGTACACAGCGATTCCGCCACTTGTCCCCGCCGGCACAATCGCAGCATTAGCCACAATCGTCCCCGTCGGATCGTTCAGTGTGGACACCAGGGGCTTCGACTGCCCTTCCGGCCACACTGTCAGATAGCCCAGGTTTTCACCGCTTGGCGGTATCACCGTGAAATTCAGCGAATAGGCTTGCGCGCCTGTGGGAATGCCACAAGCGCTCGACAGGATCGGGAAATCGCGCTCGGAGGCACCAACCAGAGTAGGCCCTGCCAGCGGTCCATCCGGCGTCTTGCGCGTATCCGCCACTCGGCACGGCGTCAACGGATAAAACTCCAGTGACGTGCCGCTGCTCGCCTCGAAATACCCGTTGATATCCAGCAGGACATTGGTTGTGTTACTGGCGTAGACACTTACGGCCCCTGACGATCCCGCAGAAACAATCGCCGCGTCCGCTTTGATCCGGCCGTCCAGCGAGTTCAAGGTGGAAGACGTGGGCTGTCCCTCGCCCGTAGGCCACATCGTCAGATAGGACAGCGTTCCGCCGGCCGGCGGCACAACGGTCACATTCAGCGAATACGCTGCCGCGCCGGCAGGAATGCCTGAGCATGGGCCCGAGGGAATCGCAAAGCTGCGGAACGTCCCGCCGGTAATCGCCGGCCCGCCAAAGTTTCCGGAAGCGCCGCGAGTGTCCACGACGCGACAGGGAGTCATGGGCACAAACTGCACCGGCGTCGCTACCGGGTTTTCCAGTTGCGAGAAGGTGCCGCTGCTGCCTGAATAACTGGAATCGCCCGAGTAGGTGGCCGTGATCGCATCGGTCCCCAACGGCAGCGTGGCGGTCGTACAGGCGGCGCTACGTGATGAAGAGAGGACCACCGCCGAGCAACCGGTGATGGTGGCCCCATTCGAGGTGAAGCCTACGGTCCCCGTAGGTGTCGGTGGCCCGGCCGGCGTCACCGTCGCGGTGAGGGTCACTGAATTAGCCACAGTGGAAGGGCTTTGGCTGGAAGTCACGACCGTTATTGAGGTTATCTTGTTCACCACTTGCGACAGCGGACTGCTACTGCTTCCCGCGTAGCTGCTGTTCCCGGAGTACGCTGCCACAATTGAATCTTTACCTGCTGGCAACGAACTGGTCTCGCAGACAGCAGTGCGTGCGGCCGATATCGCGACTGCCGAACAGCCGCTGATAGTTGTGCCATTCGACGTGAAGGCAACTGTGCCGGTGGGGGCGGGTGGGCCAGCAGGAGAAACTGTTGCCGTAAAGGTCACCGAATCACCCAGAGATGAAGGATTCAGACTGCTGACAAGGGCTGTCGTGGTCGAGGGAAGTGAGAGTTTGAAAACAAGACCGTAACCGGCCCCGTTAGCGGACTCCATGCCGTAGAGATTGTGAGCGGAATCAAAGGTCAGATTGCCGGAGGTTGGATGTGCGATGGCACTTGAAATCGCAGTCTCAGTCCAGAGGCCGCTGCCGCTGGCCGGTGGACTCAACTCAAAAACCATGCCGCAGTCCGTGCAGTCGGGGGAGACACCGCCCCAGCCGGTACTGCCATAAAGATTGCCTTGAGGATCAAAAATCAACGGCGAATCCGGACCCGCGCCGGCACTTCCGTCGGGAAAGTCGTAAAGCACAGTCTCCGTCCATGAGCCGCTGCCGCCGGTTGGCGGGCTCAGTTCAAAGGCGACGCCGCACCCGGCGATATAGCCGGAGCAATCAGTCCCTCGTCCTGTGCCGCCAACGCTTGCGGTCCCGTAGAGGTTGCCTCGGGAACCAAAGACCAGGCCGGCCAGCGGATATCCGCCATCGCTTCCGCCAGTGAAGCTATGAAGCACGGTTTCACTCCAGGCTCCGCTGCCGCTGCTGGGCGGGCTCAGCTCATAAACCACACCGCAGCCCGCATTGTCAGTCCCAATCGGTGCGACGCAGGCAGTAGTGTTGCCGCCGTACATGGTGGTGCCGTAGAGATTGCCCTCGGAGTCCAAGACCAGGCCTGCTCCGGAACTCGTTCCTCCATCGCTGCCGCCTGTAAAGACATGGAGCGGGGTCAAGGTCCACTCCCCACCGCTGCCGCCTGGCGGGCTCAGCTCGAACGCCGCTATGGCAGTGGTTCCATATAGATTGCCGTGGGAATCAATGATCAGCGGGGCCGTAGGACCGTTCCCCTCGCTCCCAATGCCAAAGCTATAGAGTATGGTCTCGCTCCAGGCGCCGCTGCCGCTACTTGGCGGGCTCAGCTCAAAGGCATCGCCGCCGAAGCCGTTAGCGCCGCCGTAAGAGGTGGTGCCATACAGATTGCCCTTTGCGTCGAAGACAACGCCCGCCTCGGGATACTCACCGTCGGGGACGTTTCCGAAGTCGTAAAGCACGGTTTCGGTCCACGATCCGCCACTGCTGGCAGGCGGACTCAATTCAAAAACCACGCCGCAGCCATAGAAGTCGCAATCGCTCATGTCGCCGCCTTCCGACGTTACGCCATAGAGATTGCCTCGCGAATCGGAGATTAAACCCCCGACAGGATTGTCTCCGTCGGTCCTGCCGGTGAAGCTGTAAAGCGCACTATAGGAGTACTGCGCCCACGCAGCGGGCGCGAGCAGCGTGATCAGCAGGACAAACAGAGTGGCGGGGATGATGCTGGCGCGTAACCTGCGAAGCAACGCGATAGCAATGCGTAGGAGCGGTTGCGGGATCCAGTTCGCTGAATCCATCCGTCGAGCTACCATGCACCGAGGAGCCGCCTCGGAAAAGGGCTTGTTACTAATCATCGGACATCTCCAATGCGAAGGGGTTCCGCACGTGCTTGGTTGTGAACTTGAAAATAGATACTCAAAGTTATGACTAACGCAGCGGACAGAATGGAGCAATGACG
>JBEKOS010000271.1:0-6350 GCA_049521535.1 Terriglobales bacterium
TCGCCGCCATTGGAATTCCCGCGCCGCATGCGATGGCGATATTCGTTGGAATCGTGGAGATTGTCTGCGGCGCACTGGTGCTTGCCGGCCTGTATACCAGCTTCGCGGCCGCACTTCTGCTGATTGACATCAGCGTGGCGATTATCTCAACCAAGGTGCCGATTTTGCTCGGCCATGGCTTCTGGCATTTCACACTCCCCAAGCTGAAGCACTACGGCGTGCTGAGCATGCTGCATGAGGCGCGAACCGATATCTCGATGTTTCTGGGATTGCTTGTCTTGCTGACATCCGCGGCTGGATCAAGAAAAGCCGCCCGGTGAGCGCCAATGGTAAGAAAGGCTGCACCTATTCGCTAACTTCAACGGCGAATAGGTGCAGAACTAATGGCCTAACCTTACGAAGGCTGGCCGGTTCTTTCCTTGGGTGCCGGCAAAACGCGAAACGTGCTGCCACCGTGCGACCAAACCAGAACCATCGCCTCTTTCCCATCGGAGACGCTGGAGAGTGACTTCTGAACATCTCCGGCTGACTTCGTCTCTTGGCGGTCTACCTGCAGGATCACGTCGCCACGGCTCAGACCGGCATCGTCCGCCGGGGTGCCTGGTTCGACACGGGCCACCACGGCGCCGTGAACGTCATCCGGAACCTGTAGCTGCTGCCGCAGGTCAGGAGTGAGATCCATCAGGCCCAGTCCCCACCTCATTTTTCCGGTCTCGGTACCGGAAGGATGACTGCCGCCCGCGTGCCCGCCCATTTCTTCGAGGGTCACTGGCACAGTCACCGACTTGCCATCCCGAATAACGGTGAGCTTGAGCTTGGTTTCGGGAAGTGTCTGGCCTACCATCACTTGCAATTGGCCCGCGTCGGTAACTGATTTGCCGTCCAATTCGGTGATTACGTCGCCAGTCTTCAGACCGGCGCGCGAACCGGGCGAACCGGGTTCCACCTGGGTGATGATCGCGCCCTTGGCGTCCTTCATGTCAAAGAAGCGTGCGTTCTCCGGAGTCACGTCCTCGATACCGATCCCCATATAGCCGTGGCTGACCTTGCCATATTTGACGAGGTTTTCCACCGTAGGCTGTGCTACCTGCGCCGGAATCGCGAATCCCATGCCGGCAAAGGCACCCGAAGGCGAGAGCAGGAAGGTATTGATTCCGATGACCTCTCCCCGAGCGTCCACCAGGGGGCCGCCTGAGTTGCCCTGGTTGATGGCGGCGTCCGTCTGGATGAATTCGCCGGGCTTGCGGCGGTCTGACGAATACGGATTAGCGCGGTTGAGCGCGCTCACAATGCCGCGAGTCACGGTGAAACGCAGACCGAACGGATTGCCGAATGCAAGCACCGTCTGTCCCGGTCGCAAGGCAGTGGAATCACCCCACGGCGCGCTCGGCAGGTCACTTCCGTTGACCTTAATCACCGCCAGATCGGTGAGTGGGTCGGTACCAACCACGCGGGCTGTCATGACGCGGCGATCGCTTAGCGTGACCTTCACATCTACTGCGCCTTGCACGACGTGATTATTGGTCACGATGAAGCCATCGGGCGAGATAATCACGCCGCTTCCGATGCCATGTTCGATCTGCGGTTCGCCCTGTCCCTGAAACTGCGGGAATTGCCGGAAGAACGGTGCGAGCGGCCCGTGACTCTGATCGCCGGGGTTCGCTGGTTGGTTGCCGCCGTCTTGGTTATCTTCTTCTTCCAGCGGCATTGCTTTCGCGTGCGACGTCACAGCGACGTTGACCACCGCCGGGGTCACTCGCGCGGCCAGTGTCTCCATGGCCTGATCGAGCGACAAAAGAGCTCCGACACTCTCGGGGCTCAGCGGCGCAGCGGCTGGCGCTACGCTGGCAGCGCGTGCGGCTGCGGGCCGCGCGGTTGTGTAGATGGCGAACACGGCGACCAGAACTAGTGCGATCACCGGGGTTAGCAGTTTGTGGTTTAGGTGTCTCTTGTTCGGCGTGATCATTTCCTCATCCTCCATGTCTGTTGACGTACAACTAAGAATTTAGTTACCAGCTCCAAAAAAAATCCGCGACGGACTTCTTACTTCATCCTTTTCATAGCGTCCTCCTGTCGATGCCGCTGAACGCCTGAGGATGTGGGGCGGAGAAAACCATTTGCCACATGCGGATCTGAACCTCAGAAAAGTCCGGCCCGGTAACTTCGTACTCGGTTACGAAGATCAGAATTTTGCCGGAGTTGAGCCGTGCGGAAGCTGGCATCAGTATCGCCCGCCGCTCGCCTCCTGAAATGTTCGCCCTCGCGGGCATCTGCGAGACAGATCGAGAAGGATTTACTGCCGAAGCTTGACTACGACTATGAACCGTGACATCTGCTACCGCGCGCAGTGCGGACCGAACTGGAATGTCGGTCCTGACATCTGAGTGATCCGACATGGATGCGGTTCTCCAGGCTGCCGGGACTACTTTGGCTGCCATCAGGTTATCGGGAGTCGACTGGCCGGCTTCGGCGAAAATGGCAGGCGCTCGAAATGTTACAAGCTGCGGCGTGAGGCTCACCCCGATCAGAGCCACGAGTCCCGCCCCCGCGAGCAGCCCGAGGAGCGGCAGCCGCATTGGTTTCTGCAGATCTGCGTTGATATCCAGAATTCTGAGTACTCGTGCGGTGGTCTGGCGCACGCGCCCCACCGCGGCCTGTGCCAGCTCAAGACTTTGCCTGAGGTGCAACTTTTCCGCCAGATGAGTCAGGCAGCGGGCATAGGCCAAAGGATTCTTGGTGTGACGCAATACTGCCTCGTCGCATGCCATTTCGCGGGCCAACGAAATTCGAGGCTCGATCCACCATATCGCCGGATAAACCCAGAACAGTGATTTCGATAGTTTCTGCGCCAGATTGGTCCAATCGTCCCAGCGCTGCAAATGCGCCAGCTCATGCAACAAAACCTGCCGCAACTCGTCACTCGAAACCTCAGACTCATCCAGGCACCAGGAGGGCAGCACAATCGCGGGACGAAATAACCCAACTGCTATGGGAGCTTGCACTTCATCGGATACGCAAAGCTCAACCGTGCGGCAGGGAGCGGATTGTCCCAGAGTTCCGCGGAGCAAGAGCGGCAAGCGGTCGAACTCCAGTGGCCTGCAATTGGAGCGCAGACAGCGTAATTGCCACAATGCAATGGCAATTCTCGCAAAGCCAGTAAATACCACCACCGCCCACACGGAAAGCAGGGAAAGCGCCCAAGACATGGGGAGCACAACGACAGAATGTGGATGTACGGGCAGGGAAGCGGTGGACACGTGAAAAAGGGACATGCCCCCTCTGGAGAGCGGCAATGCAACCATGGCTGCCAGAGCCGAGAACAAAATGACAAAACGCGAGCGGGCGCTTTGGCGCCGGCACACCCAAAGAAAAGCTGCAGTGACCATTCCAACTGTGAGGCCATCGATGGCGCCGTCAAACAGACGGGAGACAATTTGCACCGCAAGATCGTTCCAATTGAGATTCGCGATTCCCTGAATCACTGTTTCTCCTCCGGGGCCGCCAATAACAGGTTGCGTAGACGATCCAGTTCCTCGGCATCCACTCGCTCTTCGAGGATATTTAATACCAGGAGTTCCTGAGAGTCGTGAAAGAAACGGCTGACCAGATTCCGAATTTCAAAGCGGGTGGCATTGGCACGGTCCACTTGTGGCTCATAAACATGTGCCCGCCCGGTTTTTGCGTGCCTTACATATCCCTTTCTTTCCAGGATTCGAATTGTGGTAAGGACGGAGTTGTAGGCAAGCGGCAACTTCTTGGGAAGAGCCTCGACGAGTTCATGGACGGTTGCGGCCTTCCGTTGCCACAACAGCTCCATTAAGCGGAGCTCAGCGGGCGTTAGAGTTACTGACTGGCTTCGCGGCAATTCAATATCCTCACAACTAATACATTAGTTGCATCATATGGGAACTTCGATGCAAGAAATTTGGCGCCCTAAGTAGCTGGCGCTTAGAGAGCACTATGTCTTTTCTGGCTGTGTCCGTTCTTTAGGCCCATCTATGCCTCGCGCCGAAAAGGACGTGACAACCGGGGGACGCGGATAGCCGCTATGTAGAGTAGGAGCGAAAATGGGTAAGACGTAATGTCTGATAACGGATATTATGTAAAGTAACAATCGTGTGCTTACGTCCCAAGCCAAGACTATGGCCGCCTGCGAAGACTCACATTCCCGAACAACGCGTCTGCCCTTAATTTCACCATAAGCGGTGAGACAGTGCACGCGCGTTCACACTGCCGGCATCAAGAGGTGCTCCAAGTCTTCGCGAAAGCGGCGCAGAGCTTCCAGTCGTTCACTTGTCGCTTCCAGGACTTCGGACTTTGATTGAAAGACCTGGCTTCCCTCATTCCCGACCAGCACGCCCATCAGATCGCCCATCCGCCAACCCGGCACGCCGGTGAGCTTCAGTCCGTTTGCGGCAACTTCCAGCAAGGCGATACAGCCACCACGGATTGCGCCAACGTGACGCGGATAGCGTTCGAATATCTCAAGTTCAAAGCCGGCTTCCTGTAATCGATGCAGTTGTTCAACAGGATCCATTGAGTGTCCAGCACAGTGGACTACATCTTGTAGTGGCCAAGATCCTCGTCGTTCAGATTTTCCAGCCACTTCCGCATTTCATCGCTGGAAACTCGATCGTTAACAGCATTAGCCAAACGGGAGGACTTGAGTACCTCGTCCTCAACGAAGATCGGACAATCCACTCGCAAGGCCAAAGCAAGTGCATCCGAGGGGCGCGAATCGATGCTGATTATGCTGCCCTGACGCTCCAGCCAAATCACCGCGAAGAAGGTGTCATCACGAAGGTCGCTGACAACAACCTTGTGGACGTTAGCCTCAAGGCTGCTAAGTACATTCTTTAGCAAGTCATGAGTCATTGGCCGGGGGGTGTTTACCTTTTCAATCTCCAGGTAAATTGCGTTGGCCTCGTAGATGCCGACCCAAATGGGCAACACGCCTTCGCCACCAACATCCTTCAGGACAACGATGGGCATGTTGGTTACTGGATCCATCATCAAGCCCCGAATTTTCATCTCAACTTCCATGACTCACCTCGGTTATGATGCTCCCGTAACCATTTCTCCGGCCAAGCTGTTTGGGAACGAGTCGGTGACTCGGACTTGCACATAATAGCCCTCCTGCACACGCGCTCCCTCAGGCTCAGGAGTTGTGAAATTCAGAACCTTATTTTGCGATGTTCGCCCGACCCACTGTCGGCGAGCCACATTTCGTCCTTCAACTAATACATCACATACCTCTCCTAAATGTCTTGCATTACGATTAATAGAGATATTCTTCTGGATTTCCTGCAGCTTGGACAGACGCCGCCCCTTCTCCTCATCCGGAACACTATCCGCAAATTGCAAGGCCGGGGTGTTTGGACGTGGCGAATATTTGAACGAAAACAGGGAGTCGTAGCCGACCTCGAGCAGCAACGCCAGGGTTTCATCAAAATCTGCTTCGGTCTCTCCAGGGAATCCGACTATTACATCGGTAGTGATGCTGATGTCGCGCCTAGCAGCCTTTATCCAGGCGATTCGCTCCAGGTATTGTTCGCGATTGTATTCCCGCAGCATAGCTCTGAGAACGTGCGAAGAACCGCTCTGCACGGGCAAGTGAACATGGTTGCAAAGAACCGGCTCGGCATCAATAGCGGCGACAATATCATGGCTAAAGTCGCGGGGGTGCGAAGTTGTAAAACGAATTCGCCGCATGCCGCAGACCTGAGAAAGCGCCAAGAGCAAGTCAGCAAAGCTTTTCTTTCCAGAAGGATCCCGGTAGGAGTTTACGTTCTGCCCGAGCAACTGAATTTCGGTGAATCCCTGATCCGCCATTCGTTGGGCTTCAGCAAGAACCGAATCCGACGTTCGGCTGCGTTCCTTCCCGCGCGTGTATGGGACTACACAATAGGCACAGAATTTGTCGCATCCCTCGATAATTGTGATATAGCCACGATGAGGGTTACTCCGAGCGGTGAATTCAGTCTCAAACGTATACTCAGTCTGCCGATCATCCAAACCAGTCGCGCGCTTCCCTGACTCAATCTGCTGCAAAAGTCGCGGCAGGCTGTTATAAGAGGCCGACCCGCAAACCATGTCAACATGGGGAGCGCGCGCGAAAATCCGCTCGCCTTCCTGCTGTGCCACGCATCCGAGCACTCCAAACTTCTTGCCTTCCTGGCGCATGCGGCGAAAATCCTGGAGGCGATGAAAGACTTTTTGCTCGGCCTTGTCCCGAATGGAACAGGTGTTGTACAGAATCAGTCCGGCCTCTTCCACACTTGGAACCTGGCGGTAGCCCTCGTGGGCCAGTGTGCCAATGACCTTTTCGGAGTCGTGCACATTCATCTGGC
>JBEKOS010000272.1:0-6347 GCA_049521535.1 Terriglobales bacterium
AGCTCTCCTGTTAATTCCCTCTAACGCCTTTTCCTCGCTCAATATTTTGTTCAATCACGGCTGCTGTGAATCTCCGATATTAATTAGCACAGATCTGACTGAAGGCCCATCAGTCAAGTTCATTGACGGCAGGATGGGTATTCTGTGGCCGAGTTATGATCGGGAATATCTCCTCGTCGCTTATCTCCGTTTGGGACCGCATCCGCTCACCGTATCGGAGGAGGAGACTCTCCGGCAGGCGTGGACTCAAGGATCTTCGAACAGCGGCGAGCAGCCCGAAGATACTCTGAAGACATGGCTCAAGGCGCGCCGTGTCGCGTTGGCATTGCCGCTGGTAGAGAGTCCAACCATCCTGCCCTACAAGACCACTGATACGTGGGTCGGCTACCCGAACTGTGGCGCGGATGCTTTCCTGACTGCAGCCACAACGGTCCAGAAACGAGCCCAGACCTTTGGCGCGGGTTCACCGGCGATTCGCGATTGGGTCGCCGCCCAGGACATCGTCTTCCAGAACTGCGGCGATGCTGCCAACGGGTACTCTGGGAATGGGCAGGAGCCACCTCCAATTGCACTGCGTCTCCCGCCGCGATCGAGCTCCGACGACCCCGTGCTCAGGGCTGACCGTGAGTACCAAATTGCAGCTGCGAATTTCTATGCTGGCGCATTGGATAGCGCTACGCTTGATTTTGAACGGATATCGCACGATCCGAAGTCGCCTTGGCGAAAGCTTGCGAGTTACCTCGTCGCGCGCTGCCACATTCGGAAAGCGACGCTTGGTAAGAACAACGACGAGCCGGCGGCACAGGAGGAGATGCGCGCCGCCGAAGAACGGCTCCAGGCTGTAATCGCCGATGACTCAATGGCCGCGCTGCATCCGGCCGCGCAAAATCTGCTGAACTTCATTGCGGTCAGGATTCACCCGGAGCAGAGGAGACACCTGATCGCCGCCGAGCTCGCGGGGCAATCTCAGGCAAAGGATTTTCTCCGCGGCCTCTCTGACTACAACTGGATTCTGGGAAAACAGGTCGGCGACATCGACGACGAAAACGTCGCCGCGTGGCGCGAGCGCGCGACCCGGATGGGGACATATGACGATATCACCGATTGGCTGCTCACGTTTCCTCTGCACAGCGCAGGATCAGAACACTACAGTTTTGAACGATGGGAAACAAGCAAATCGCTACGGTGGCTGATCAGCGCACTGACGTCAGTGCACCCTAATGACCCTGATTACGCGCCCATCAGCCGCGCTGCCGCAGCGGTGGAGAAAGATTCTCCCGCATATGAGACGACGCTTTACCATCGCATTCGCCTGCTGCTGGAAGCAGGGAAGACCGAACAAGCCAGAAAGCTGCTCGATGAAAATACCCCGCTTATCACAAACGCTTCACCTTCGAACCGCAATGCGTTTCTCGCGCAGCGCTTCGCCGTGGCGGTCAGCTTTCAGGAATTCCTTAAGTTCGCGCCGCGAACTCCAGTCGAGATCATCGACAAGATCGGCAAGTATGATTACTCCTGCTCGGACGGCAGTTGTTATAGCACCGGCATGCACGCGGGAGGCCCCAACATCCCAACGCCGCAGCGCCTCGAGTTGGATTCGGCCGGCATTTTCAACCAGTCGCTGCCATTGTCGATGCTTGTTAAGGCGGCAAATGGAAAAATCTTACCCCCTGAGTTACGTGACCAGCTTGCTTTCTCGACCTGGCTGCGTGGTGCAATTTTGGACAAAATCGGCGTGACTCATGAATTGCAGGGCCACGTCCTGACGAGTTATCCGGAATTGCGCAGCTATTTGGAGGATTACGATCGCTCGGCGTCATTCGAAGCTCGGCAGTTTGCGATAGTGTTCATGCTTCTGCACTATCCCGGGATGCAGCCGTTCATTGACGCCGAGGCGCTCGGTTCACCCCTGGCACCCGGCATTGACAGCTATAGCAGTTGGTGGTGCAAGGACGTCGGGCTAAATCAAGAGGGAGGCAATGACGAAAAAGCATCCAATCAAGGAGCATTATTCGACTCCGTAACCGGGAATCCAGTCTCGCCCTCTCCCAAGCCAAATCCTCCGTTGTTTCTTACAGCTGAAGAACGAAGCCAGGCTCATAAGGAATGGACGCAGCTTGCCGAGATCGGCGCAGCGCCAAATTATTTTGCGCCGGTCGTGTTGAATTGGGCGAAGACGCACCCGGATGATCCTCGGGTGCCGGAAGCTTTACACTTCTTCGTTCGGGCCACTCGGTTCGGATGTGTCGACGCGCCAATTGGTGCTCAGAGCAAGCGCGCCTTCGACCTGCTGCACCTCAGATATCCTGACTCCAGTTGGGCAAAAACAACTCCTTACTGGTTCGGATCCCGCTGATTCTCCGCGGCGTTCTTGAGGCTTTCCAACCCTTCATCACAGAAACTGCCGTTCGATTGCGATACCATTCTGCCCATCCAAATTGCGCCAAGCGCGGCGACGGCAATCATTTCGGCTTACCACAAGAAGTTGCTTGATAATCTAGCTTCTATCGTGTTTATATTACGATTAAGTTACGTCGTTACGCGTAACTAACCTTTTGGGCGCCGCAGTCGCCCGGTCTCACGCGCACCCCTCTTGCAATCCAATTCCGCCTGGCCGCCGGCCACATCCGGCCGGCTACGGGCTTACCCACATCCTCGAGCCGGCAATGCCCTGCCGGATGCTCGCACGTTGGCCCGTACGGTTTCAGTAAGCCGCATGTTGCGCGAGCTGGGCTGGCGCGTGCGCCCGCGCAATCGCGCTGATTGCCGCCTGTGCTCGGGCCGCAGCACTGGGACGGTTTCCTTTCGCGAGCGGGTGTGGCACTGCCATCGCTGCCACGCCGGCGGCTCCGTTTACGACCTGGTGATGGCCGCGCGCGGTTGCAGCTTCCGCGAGGCGCTTTCCCTGGTGGCGGGGATTGCCGGTGTCCCCTTGCAGCGTGACGTACCAGCCGCGGAGGCAAAGCGGCAATTACAAGCGCAGCGCCAGTGGCGGGAGCGCACCAGGCGGGCAGCGGAAGGTCTGGCGGCGGCTGAAAAACAGTTGTGGCTGAAGTGCCGTGATCGCATTCATCAGTGCGACCGTGTGCTTGCCGGCGCCGGCCCTTGGACCGAGCGCCTGTGGCAGCGCGCACAGGCTGCGCTGGTGCTGCAACGGGACTTCCTGCTGCCCGCGCACACGGTGTTGAGTTTTGGCGCCGTGGCGGAACGCACAAGGTTCGTGATGGCCGGCCGCGCGGGTCGTGCGGAGATCTGCGCCTCCATCCTCAGCGCCGGGGGCGTTCGCACCGAAGACGGATTTTGGAAGGGGGTTATGCCATGAGCATGACGGAAGAGTATGCCCGCAAGGATTTTCTCGAGCAGAATCCTGCGGTCGTGAGCCAGATTGAGCAGTTACTGACCGAGCCTTCAACGTCTCAGGTTGGCGCCGAGGACGATGCGAACCTGGGCCAGCAGACGGAGGCGCAACGAGGCTGGGCGACACCGAACGAGATCATCGGTGACTGGCCCGATCCGGAGCCGCTGGGCGGCGAGTTGCCCGCCGTGGAAGGCTTCGATCTCGCATTGCTGCCCAAGTCGCTGCGCCCGCTGGTTGCCGACGTGGCCGAGCGCATGCAGGTGCCGCCCGACTTTCCCGCGGCCGCGGCGCTGCTCTCGCTGGCGTGCGCCACCGGGCGCCGCGCCACCATCCAGCCCAAGGCCGTGGACGACTCGTGGGTGGTGGTTCCCAACCTGTGGGGAGCGATAGTAGCCCCGCCGGGAATGCTGAAGTCGCCCTTGATTGCGGCCATCACACAGCCCCTTAACCGGATCGAAGCGGGATGGCGCGCCGACTTCGAGCAGGAACTGCTGCGCTTCGAAGCCGAGAAAGAAGAGGAGGCGATCCGGCAGCAGGCGTGGAAAGAACAGCGCAAGCAGGCCATCAAGGACGGCCGGACGCAGGGCGATGCCCTGGAGCGCCCGGTGGCGGAGGCCGTGGCGCCGGCCTGCCGCCGCCTCATCACCCAGGACGCCACCTACGAAAAGCTGCACACGCTGATGGCGGAGAACCCCGCGGGCGTGTTCCTGATCCGCGACGAGCTGACCGGCTGGCTTGCGCTCATGGACAAGGCCGGCCGCGAGGGCGAGCGCGCCTTCTACCTTTCTGCCTGGAGCGGTGACACGCCTTACACGGTGGACCGGGTGCAGCGCGGCAGCATTCACGTGCCCGTCTGTTGCGTCTCTATCCTGGGCGGCATCCAGCCGGCCCGCGCCCGCGCTTTCCTCAACGGAGCGTTGGGGGACGGCCCCAACAATGACGGACTGCTGCAGCGCTTCCAGGTGCTCGTGTATCCGGACATCCCGTCCAGTTGGAAAAATGTGGACCGCCTGCCGGACCGCGCCGCTCTGGAGCGGACCATCGAGACCTACCGGCGCCTGACGGCCATCGAACCGGGCACCTTACGGGCGTTCCGCTTTGGCCCCGAGGCGCAGGAGCTGTTCAATTGCTGGCTGGAGGAGTTGGAAACCACCAAGCTGCGCAACGCCGAGCTGCATCCGGCGCTGGTAGGCCACCTTGCCAAGTACCGGAAGCTGATGCCGGCGCTGTCGCTGCTGTTCCACCTCGCGGACGGCGGCGCCACCGAGGCCGTTTCGCTGGCGCACGCGCAAATGGCCGCCGCCTGGTGCGAGTACCTGGAGAGCCACGCGCGCCGTCTTTACGCCATGATCATTTCACCCGAGCGGCAGGCCGCCGCCGAACTCGGCCGCCGCCTGAAAGCCGGATGGAAGCGCGCCGAAGGCATGTTCACGGTGCGGGAGCTCTACCGGAAGGAGTGGCGCGGATTGAGCACGCCGGAAGAAGCCCGCCGCGTCCTGCCGCTGCTGGAAGACGTCGGGTGGGTGCGTCCGGCAGAGATCGCGGCGGGTGAAACCGGAAGAAGGGCGGAGTTGTGGCTGATCAACCCGGGCGTGCAAGGGGGCGCCCGGTGAGTGCTTCCCGCTGGCTCAACTGGACGCCACACCGTCCAATAATTGCAAAACTCCCGGAAAGCAACCCGACAAAACCGACAGAACCCCCTTTTGTCGGTTTTGTCGGGTCCTCTTCGGCCAATTCCCAAATTATTGGATCGGAGGTTAGCGCCGCCGTCTCGCCGGTTGTCGCGCCTGCGTCCTCGCCGACGCATCCTGCGAAGCACCTGCAAGATCAGCCCAGCGTTAGCCAGCACGAACTTGCCGCCCTCGCCAAAGCCAACGAACGAAAATTCGGCCGAGGCAAACGCAGCCGACTGCTCGGCTATATCGGCACACGCGTAAATACTCCCGATGGCGCCGGTGTGCTGGTCGACGTGAAAGAACTCTGCAGCGTGGATCTTCGCGATATCGGCGAGTACGGCCAGCGCCGGGTGCGCCGCTACCCGCCCGAGGATGTCGAGCCTCTCCCGTGAGTCCCCAAACCAGCAGGCAATTCCCCATCGACTGCCGCGTGGTATTGACGCGCGATCCAGCGTCGGATGCCAACGGCCCGGAAACCGGCGAAGTGACCGGCTACGATCATGAGACGATCGTCGTCTATTGGCCACTGTGGGGTGACGGAGGACGCTATCAACCAGAGGCGCTGCGGGTGGTGCAGAAGTAGGAACTAAATGAGCAGATCAGGTGCCTCGACAGCTTGCGGCACCTTACGCAGGAATTAAAAAAGCACCGGGAATGCGCGCATCAAGCGTCGCAAGCATCGCGCCCTTGTCCCTTGCCAGTTCCGCCAGATGACCATCGGTAGTTTGTTTTCCAGTCGTGACCCAGGCTGGAAGTTGCGACACATCGTGGTCGTCAGGAATGAACGTCATTGTCCAGAACCGTGCCGACTTTAATTGTCGCAGCAGGCTCCGGGCTTGCAGCATGCTTAATACGTACGAAGGCGCCTGCACCAGGACCCGAATGAAACCAAGTTCCGTAATCGAACATGTTGCCAGTGCGGGCGGGCCGTTCAAGGCCAGCGTTCGTACCCAAACGAGAGTACGGTCGTGGAACTCGTGCTGGCGAAAACCCAGCGCGACCAGAGCGTTCACATCAAGAAGAAATTTCACGGAAAGTCGGAGAGAATCTCCCGCACCTGCTGACTAGTGAGTATTGGGGCGTCCGGACCGGCATCCAGTACGGGAACGCCGGTTATTCGGTCTGACGAGATCTTGGCTTTCTGAATGCGCTTTCGTCGCGGGGTTAGTACGATGCGCTCGGTCCGCACTTCAACATCGAGCTGGTCACCAGCGTGCAACCCGAGTCTGCGACGAACCACAGCCGGGAGGACAACCTGGCCCTTGGTTGAGACTCGAGTCTGCATAGTAAGACTATCTTACTATGAACGGCCC
>JBEKOS010000273.1:0-6344 GCA_049521535.1 Terriglobales bacterium
GCTGGTGGAGGATTCTGCGGAGCTCGCCCGACTGCGGCACCACCTGACGCCGGAGGCATTGAAGTTCGGCTCCGTGGTGCCCGCCGGCCTGAGCGTAATGGGACACACCGAAGAGCTCCGCACCGCGGTGAGCAACCTCTTCGACAACGCTATTAAATACTCCGCAAAGGAAAAGCAGATAGTGGTCGATGTAGTCACGCCCAACCTGGACACGATCATGCTGCGCGTGCGCGATCAGGGCGTCGGTATTGCGCGGCCGGAGTTGAAGCGAATTTTTAAGCGGTTTTACCGCGTGCAATCGCTCGCCGCGAGGCACGTCAAAGGTACGGGTCTGGGCCTGTTCATTGTGCGGTCCGTGGCGCGCGCGCATGGCGGTGACGCCTATGCCGAGAGCGAAGGTGAAGGCCATGGAAGCACGTTCATCCTACGGTTACCGAGGGCTTATCACGTATGAATCGAATTCTGGTCGTAGAGGACGAAGCCCATCTGGCACAAGGTCTCCGCTTCAACTTGGAGGCCGAGGGATACGCGGTGGAGGTGACCGATAACGGTGAAGGCGCCCTCCTGCGCGTTCTGCAAAACGGCGAGGAATTCGACGCGCTGCTGCTCGATGTCATGCTGCCTGGAAAGGACGGATTCACTGTCTGCCGCGAACTGCGGCAGGCTCAGAATTACATTCCGCTGTTGATGCTGACGGCGCGTGGGCGTCCTGAAGATGTGCTCTTGGGGTTTGAGGCCGGCGCCGACGATTATTTGCCGAAGCCGTTCGACCTGGCCATTTTGGTGGCCCGAATTGGCAGCCTGCTTCGACGCAAACGCTGGATCCGCAATGCGATCCTGGCGGCGCCTGCCGATTCCCCGAACGGCGAGACGTTTTCCTTTGCCGATAAAACCCTCGATTTTCAGAAATTGCAGCTAAGAGCCGGTGGACAGGTAATTCAACTGACATTGATGGAAGCCGAGCTGCTACGCTACCTGGTCCGCAACCAGGGCCGCCCCATTCCTCGGAAGGAAATTCTGGAACAGGTCTGGAATTTGAGGGAAGATACAGACACCCGGGCGATTGACAACTTCATCGTTCGCTTACGCCGCTACATCGAACGTGATCCCGCTAAGCCGTGCCACCTGCTCACCGTACGGCGTGTGGGTTATGAATTTGTGGCCGAGCCCGAGGAGTTTTGAGTTATGGTTCGGATAGTCGCGTAATCGCCAGCCTCGTATTTTTCGACACAAATGCACGCGCTGAATTCCGCATCTGGCGAGGACAGCAGCCAGGCGCGCGAACTATGCAATTACCAATTACAATTTACCAATTACAAACTTATGCATCGTTGGTCAACATACTTCATTCCTACTCTGCGCGAAGCTCCGGCGGATGCCGAGGTTGCCAGCCATAAGTTCCTGCTGCGCGCCGGCTACGTTCGTCAGCTCGGCGCCGGGATCTATTCGTATCTGTTTCTCGGTCAGCGGGCGTTATTGAAGATTACGGGAATTGTCCGCGAGGAAATGGACAAGATTGCGCAAGAGTTTTACCTGCCGGCGCTGCACCCGCGTGAAGTCTGGGAGGCAAGCGGACGCTGGTCCGTCATGGGCGACAATCTGTTCAAGCTCAAGGACCGCAAGGGCGCCGAACTTTGCCTGGGTATGACCGAAGAAGAGGTCATGACGCAGATTGGACTGGGCGAATTGCGCAGTTATAAGCAATTGCCGCAGATCTGGTATCAAATCCAGTCCAAGTTTCGCGATGAGCCCCGCCCGAAGTCGGGTCTGTTGCGGACGCGCCAGTTCACCATGAAGGACGCCTACTCCTTCGATCTGGACGCAGCCGGACTGGACGTCAGCTATCAGAAACACTACGACACCTATTGCCGCATATTCGACCGCTGCGGCTTACAGTATGTGGTGGTGGAGGCGCACTCCGGCGCGATGGGAGGGTCGCAGTCGCATGAATTCATGGTCTACACAGAAGCCGGCGAAGACCTGGTGGCAAGCTGTCCGCAGTGCCGTTACGCGGCCAATCTGGAGAAAGCAACCTCACGCCTGGAACCGGTGGAGGATTACGCCCCTGTTGGAGAGGGCACGCCACTCGAGGTACACACTCCGGGGATGAAGACGATAGAAGACGTCGCCAACTATTTGGGCGTCTCCCCCAAGAACAAGATGAAGACGCTGGCCTACATGGCCCTACAATCGCCAAAAGATCCGTCGCCAGTGCCGGTCATCGTTTTTCTGCGCGGCGACCATAGCTTGAATGAGGCCAAGTTGGCGGCCTTGGTTGGAAGCGCTGAATTCAGGCCGATGCAGGCCGAAGAGATTCAGGAGGTGTTTGGGTCACCCGCCGGCTTTTTGGGACCAATCGGGCTCGGGAATGCCGCCTACCGGAACGTGAAAGCCCACGTGTACGTCGACCGCGCACTTCATGGGCGCACCAACCTGATTGCAGGCGCGAACAAGGAAGACTACCATTTGCGCAATGTGACGCCGGGGCGCGATTTTTCCGTTGCGGACACTCAATGGGCCGATCTGCGCAATGCCCAGGCAGGCGAAGGCTGCCCCAATTGTGGCAGCCCTCTGAAGATCGCCAAGGCAGTCGAGATCGGTCACATCTTCAAGCTGGGCTACCGCTACTCGGAGTCGATGGGCTTGCGAGTGCTTGACAAGGTCGGCAAGGAAGCTACGCCTATCATGGGCAGCTACGGCATCGGCATCGAACGGATTCTGACTGCCCTGATTGAACAAAACCACGATGAGAACGGCTTCTGGCTGCCGCCGCAGGCTGCACCGTTCGCGGTGGTGGTGGTTCCCACCAATGCGAGCGACCCGAAGCTGCTGGATGCCGCCCTCGAAATCACGCGACAGCTTGAAGCGGCAGGCTACGACGTTATCCTCGATGATCGCGACGAGCGACCAGGGGTGAAGTTCAAGGATGCTGATTTGGTGGGGATACCTGTCCGTGTCACAGTTGGTAAGAAGCTTGCCGATGGCAAGGTTGAAATCCTGCATCGTGGTACCCGCCAGTCGCAGGACGCCGGAATCGATGAAATTACGAGCGTAATCTCGCTCTTGCTGGCTAACTCGCGCTAAACTGCGGGTAGTCGGGAGGAGTCATGAAGTCGTTCTTTGGCCTGCTGCTTACGGCGGTGATGGCCTATGTCGGCTATCTGCTATTCCCCTTTTTTGTGGCGAATTATCAACTGGAAGACACCATGGACAGTACCGCCCGATTCGGCGCCGTGGATGTCCACAAAAGCGAACTGGCAATGAAGGAAGACGTTCTGAAGGAGGCTCGTGAACTCAACGTTCCCCTTGAGTCAGATGACATTCACGTGCGCCGCACCTACAACGACGTCATGATATGGGGTGACTACACCGTCCGTGTGGACATGCCTTTTTATCCGTTTGATCTCCACTTTGAGCCCAAGTCGCAAAGCAAGAAGCACGAGTATCTTCCTAGGCTGAGCGGCGCGAACTAGGTCAGAAATTCTCCACGACAGATAAGTTGCGCGGACCCGCGGAGAAACACCTCATTTTCCCAGCGCACAACCTGGGTGCCTCCGGGTGCGCGAACTTCCACCGGGGAAGTGGCTTTGCCGGCGGCAATGGCTGCCACCGCGGCCGCGCACGATCCTGTGCCTGAGGACTCGGTTTCCCCCACTCCACGCTCGAAAAACACAGCGTCAATCGCATGATTGGATATGCAGCAGACCAGTTCCACATTCACGCCTTCCTTAAACTGCTGATTTCTGCCTATCTCAGCAGCTTCTACCTGCCATCCAGGCTGGATCTCATCCACGAATCGCACGAAGTGGGGGTTGCCAATAGAGACGGGCGTTCCGGTCACTTCTGCAGACCCCAGGGGAAGGGAGAACGGCTCGCCGACCTTCGGTTCACCCATCGCGACTTCAAAGTCAAACCGATTGCTCGCTCGGCCGATGAGCGCGCAGGTCTTCAGGCCGACATCGGTGCGAATGGTGACGCAATCCTTGTTATGTCGCGAAACCAGAAGTGCGGCCACACAGCGTGTGCCGTTGCCAGAGATCTCGGCGCTTGATCCATCCGCATTCAACAATCGGACCCTGGCGTCCGCCTCCGGATCGGGTGAGGTCCACTCGATGCCGTCCGCACCGATGCCGTTGCGCCGGTTACATAGGCGTCGCGTCAAGTCGCCAAGGTCCATGCCTGCCGGTACAGTTGCCAGCTCGATCAGAAGGAAATCATTGCCGCAGGCACTGGCCTTCAGAAAAGGAATACTTCTCACGTTGCTCTCTCAATTCATTGAAGACGACTCCGGTTGACGATTGGTCATTGCCTTCTCTGATAGAAAAACGCCCGCGCTTGTCCGGGAGAATTGACGATTGCGATCACTTGCAAATCGTCCTGGTGCTGTTGCGCCGAACGCCACACCGGATCGTCCGCATTTTCAAACGCGACCACGAAGTCAGCCGCAAGCGAGGGCGCAGCCAGAGCCGCGCTCCAGAGTTTCTTGTCGGATTCATTGATGGTGCGCCGCAAAGGAAAGCCGGCAAACTCGAGAGCTGCGGCGTGGCTGGCCGTGTACATCAAAACCCTGGAAGTCTGCGGTAGTCTTGTCAACTGCCGCGATACTTCCTGATCGAACAGTACCCGTGCCGCGTTGTTCAGTTGGGCCTCCTGCACGCAACTGGGTGTTGCCTGCCAGGTGAGAAAGTACCCGCCGCCCACGAAGATCAGGAACAGCAAGGAGGTACCCGCAGCCGCGAGCATCCGTTTACGAGCGAGGTGCGATCCTTCGTTGCCCCGGCTGGAAACGAAATAAACGACTATCGCTCCCATCACCGCAAAAGCAGGCAACATCTGCAGGCCATAGCGCACGTTGTAATAGGAATAGGGCCACCATACCGGCACAAAGATCGGCACACTTCCCCAGGAAATGGACAGAACATAAACCGGCAAAGGCAGCCAGAGCAACAATATTGGCCAATAGACTCGTCCCCAAACCAGCACGAGAATTGTTCCCAGCACCGCCATGCCCAGCCATGCATTTTCGAAATGACCACCCCACCTGACACTGCGCGCCGGGAAATCCGCAACAGGGCCCGGCTTTGCGACTCCTGCCATATCCAGCTTGGCTGCTTTCAGAAAAAAGAAGGCGGCGGTCGTCGGAGCGTGCCAGCCGGGATAATGCCAGTCGTCTGGCCGGTGAGCACGAGCTTCAATGGCGCGTGCCGAATACGGGCCATTTGCGAATTCCAGGGGATTGCCCCAGTTGATGGCGTTGTAGGCCAGCCAGAACGCCGGCGCCAGCGTAATGATCAGTACGAACTGGACAAAGAGCGGGGACAGGGGTGAGCGCCACAACGCAATGCGGCGCCCCGTCCAGTTCCAAAGCACGGCCAAACCCGCCACCGTAAAGGCCAGCGCGGCGAACCAGGCGTCGTATCGCGTAAGCATGGCTGCACAGAGCATCCAGCCACAGCGTCGCAAGGCGCGCACCCGGTGCAACCTGGCGGCGCCTTCTGAGGAGCGTGTGGCTTGTACGAATTCGCTGAAGTAGACCATTGCCCAAACGAATAGCGCCAGGTACAACGGTTCGGTCATCGCCGTTGCCTGCAGGTAGAGGAGGTTGGGATTTCCCGCAAAAGCGATCGCTGCGCACCACGCAGCCGCCCTGGATGCCGGCTGCAATGGGAGCATTCCGCGGACAAGACGAAAAATGCCAACTGTCCCTGCGACATAGGAGAGCATGGAGGGAATGGAACCTCCAATTCCGGTCTGCCAAGCCCAATTCGAAAAGATAAAAGGCAGGAGCAGGATGTGCGGCAGAGGCAACCACACTGTTCCGAGTTGCGAGAAGCCGGGAGTGCGCGAATCAAAGACCCTTCGCGCTATATGGATATGCGCCGTGGCGTCTCCCATGAGCAGAATTTCGCCGTGCCTGAAGAAATAGCTGAACGCCACCATCGAAGCACAGGCGGCGAAGATGGCTACATACCGCGACTCATAGCTTTTGAGGGCTGGACCGGTGATTGTCTTCGAGCTGGCAGCAACGGGAGGCATGGCAATTTTGTAATTTGCAATTTGAAAATTTGTAATCTTGTCGCGCTGCCGGTCGCTTCCGTCAACGGAAAATTACGAATTACGAGTTGCAAATGTCAATCCAGGTGTGTCAGTTCACGGAAGAGTTGGAATCGTGCCTCGATTTCATCACGGTTAAGCTGGGTGAGGCGCTCCGGCCCAAAGCGCTCGACGGCAAATGATCCCATAACGCCGCCATAGAACATGGCGCGCTTGAAGACTTCGCGGCTTAGCTTACCTTGCGATGCCACATATCCCATGAAGCCTCCGGCAAAGCTATCGCCCGCTCC
>JBEKOS010000274.1:0-6315 GCA_049521535.1 Terriglobales bacterium
ACTGATCTGCATCTGCCATCTGAATGGTCATTCACCAGTATCGTGGCCTCGCTCTTCTCAGGCTCATCCCGCATTGGAATCACACCTCCCGTCCAGGCTCATCTTGCATTGGAATACTCTCCTTTGCGCCTCTGCGGTAAAAAGGGTTCTATGATGGATCACGATGCCAACGATTGAAGTCGGCGTAAATCCTGCCTATTCCGTCTACATCGAAGCCGGTCTTCTGGCCCGGGCGGGCGGATTGATTCACGATACTTACGACGTGGAACGAAGGTTCTATGTAGTAAGCGTCGCGCCGGTGCGCAAGGGTTGGGGCGCAGATTTCGCGTCTTCGCTCGCCGCGGGCGGCCTCCAGTGCGAATTTCTGGAGATTAAAGGCGGCGAACGCAACAAGAAGCTCGCTACGATTGAAGACCTCGCAGGCAGGATGGTTCGGGGCTCCGCCGACCGCAAGTCGGTGCTGATTGCTTTTGGCGGCGGCGTCGTGGGCGATGTGACCGGCTTTTTGGCCTCTGTCTTTATGCGGGGAATACCCTATGTGCAGGTGCCGACGACTCTGCTGGCGCAGATAGACGCCGCCATCGGTGGCAAGACAGGTGTTAATCTCGCGGAGGGGAAGAATCTCGTCGGCACGTTTTACCATCCTGGCCTCGCGCTTATCGACCCCAAGGTCTTGAGCACTCTGCCCGAAAGGGAGTACCGCTCCGGCCTTTTTGAAGCGCTTAAATACGGCATTATCGCCAGCCCTGAAATATTCCGTTTCCTGGAAGAGAACCATGAACCGATTCTGCGGCGCGACCCCGTCGTGTTGGAATGGCTGATCACCGCATGTGTGAAAGTTAAAGCCGGCATTGTCGCTGCCGATGAACGGGAATGGGGACAACGGCGGATACTCAACTTTGGCCACACCATCGGGCACGCCCTCGAAGCGGAAACCGCCTACCGTCAATTCCTGCACGGTGAGGCGGTGGCCTGGGGCATAATTGCCGCAGCTATGATCGCCGCCGCCTTGCAGCGTACCGATTTGAAGACCGCCCAACGCATCATCGCCGCGGTATTGGCTTACGGGCCGCTTCCCAAGGTAAGCGCGCGAGCCTCGCGGATTGTGCGGCGGCTTGCCGCAGACAAGAAAACCGTCGGCGGCAGAGTGCATTTTGTTTTGCCGGCGATCATTGGCAACGTCGAAATCGTTCCCGATGTTCCCGAGCGCGTGGTCGTTCAGGCGGTGGAAGAATTGCGCTATCTCTCCGGCCAGTAGCACCCCCGTCTCGCCGGCTGTCGGTGCGGTCGTCTCGCCAGCACCAACGACCCGCTGTAAAGCGCCCGCGAGGGTGCAGGCACTTGACGACGAACCGGGTCGCCAGTCGCGCGTCGGTCGGTGTGAGCTGAAATCGAAAACCGCGGCGCTGGGAAGGTTTCAGACAAGGATGCGAAATAAACTGCGAATGAAGCAACGACAAACCAATGTCACCGGTGCTCAACCCCTCGACCTCGCGGGCCAGGACGAGCGGGCACAAGCTGCAGCCGTGCGCGAGATGTTCACATCCATCGCGCCGCGATACGATTTCCTTAATCATTTTCTATCGTTGCGGGTCGACACTCTTTGGTGGCAGCGCACTGCCAGGACTTTCACCCACATCCTGCGCGCGGGAAAGGCGCGGGTTCTTGATCTGTGTTGCGGCACGGGCGATATGAGCTTTGCTCTTTTGCGCGAGTCGCGACGGGGGAATTCCGGCTCGGCTAGTGTAGTTGGCGTGGATTTTTCTCATGCCATGCTGGTTCGCGCCCTCTCCAAAACGAACGAGGCTTCGGATGTCCGGGCCATGGCGTGGATCGAGGCCGACGCCCTTAGCCTGCCGTTCGGACCGTCCACTTTTCAATTGGTGACGTCGGCCTTTGGCTTTCGCAACCTGGTCAACTATGATGCCGGCCTCCGTGAGATTTACCGCGTGTTGGCGCCGGGCGGCGAAGTTGGCATCCTCGATTTTGGCGAACCGGACGGCATGATAGGTCAACTCTACCGTCTTTATTTCAGATATGGACTGCCCGCAATCGGTTCTGTGCTTTCCGGCGTGCGCGGCCCTTATGCCTACCTGCCGGCTTCGGTTCATCGATTCCCGCGCCCGGAACAGATGCTTGAACGCCTGCGCTCAGCGGGATTTCGCGAGGCTTCCTGGACTCCGTACACCTTTGGCATTGCGGGATTGTATCGCGGAATCAGACCGGAATGAATCGTATGAGCCGAACGCGATCTGCGGGTCTCGGAGACGGTGGGTAATCTTTACGGATGGGTAAACCCTGACACATGTATACTCTTGAGGCATTAACCAAATAAGCACTTTGCACACTAGTGCTAACTAATTAAACTCCATACTTCCAAGGCGTTACGAATCTCGGTTTTTGGAGAACTATATGCAAAGAATTGCTTTTCATATTCTTGTTTTGTTGATTCTTCTGCTCCCGGGGTTTGCCCAGCAGGACCAGGCGAATAATACTCAGCCCCAGCAGGCGCCGATGCAGGCGACGTCCACATCGAACCCGGCAACACCTGCTCCAAAGCTTCCGATCGTTAACCGCTGGGACTTTTTCACCGGCTATACATATCTGAGCAGCACCAATATTGGTGTGTCTCAGTCGGGCTACAACAGTTCCTTCGGCATGAACGTAAACCGCTGGCTCGGGGTTGGTATTGATGGCGGCTTATATGGCGGATCCAATCGTTTGACGTTTGACAACACCGTCCTGAAGGGTCAAGTGGAGTCGATCCTGAACAATTGCACGGTGCAACCGTGCTTTCCCGCGCCGGCGGTGCTGCCGGTGTTGTCCACACTCTACGCACCCACTAACCTGAGTACGCAAACCCTGGCGATCGGGCCTCAGTTCAATCTGCGCCGCGCCAAGGAATCTACCTTGTTCGTTCGTCCCGGTCTGGGAATCATTCACGAACAAGCCAATATCAACCAAGCTTCGGTGCAGGAGCAAGCCACCCGCCTTTGCGAGTTTCCGCGTGGGGCTTTCTGCGCGAGCCAGGAAGGAATGGAAATTCTGAAAACCTTGTCGCAGGTAGCCGCAAATCCGAGCATGAGTGATACCGTCTGGTTTTACGGTGTTGGAGGTGGATTTGATGTCAACTTCACCAAGTTCATCGGTCTTCGCTTTTCTACGGATTATGTGCGCGCTCATCTCTTTCCCAATCTGCTGACCTGGCAGAACAACGTGCGCTTTTCGATCGGGCCGACCTGGAGATTTGGCAACATTACGACCCCGTTGCGGCAACCGAAGGAGCCCAAGCAGCCGAAGCAGCCAAAACAATAGCTAACCTTTGAACAGGTAGGTCCTAGCCCATTTTCAATTGGTCCAATATCCAGGTGGATTGCAATCCTTGGGTGCCACTGCCGGCCCTGCAGGCAAATTTAACTTGCCGATGGTATCCACTCAGTAATCTCCCTGCTCGTTTGACGTGGTACACTCCAAGACCAAGTAATAGACTTCGCCTTCAGGAGAGATGCGAATGAAACGTGCATTGTTCTTGATTTTTGTTCTCAACGCCCTGCTGCTTTCTTCCTTTGCTCAGGAAACAACTGTGAACCAAGCCCTGATGGATGCACCACAGGCAGGCTCCGCACCGGATTCCGCGCCTACTGAGGAGGTCGCGGTGAATCGGTGGGACCTCTTCACCGGGTACTCGTATCTAACTTCGCCTACGATTTCCCTCGGCCAAAATGGCTTCAACGCCTCTTTTGGTATGAATGTGAATCGTTGGCTGGGCCTGGGAGTTGACTTCGGCTACTTCGGCGGGTCCACCAATCTGGGCCTGGGCAACACGGTCTTGCAGGGCCAAATTGAGAACATCCTTGGCTCCTGCACCACGCCGCCCTGTTTCCCGCCCCAGGCGGTGCTGCCAACTCTTGCCAATGTGTATGCGCCCACCAGCGTGAAAACCTTCACCTTTGCCGCCGGGCCACAGATAAATGTGCGCCGGGTGAAGGAGTCGACCCTGTTTGTGCGTCCCGGCCTGGGTATGATTCACAAGAGCGCGAACATCAATGTGGATTCTGTAAACGCGCAGATTAAAGGATTCTGCGGCACTCCGACGGGCGAATTCTTCTGTGCCAGCAATGAAGGCATGGCCATTCTCGGCACTTTGGGCGGCGCCTTGAAGAATCCCAATATGACGGATACAGAAGTCTTCTACGGCGTAGGCGGTGGTATTGATATCAACATAAACCATCGCGTAGGCGTGCGCTTCACCACCGACTACGTACTCTGCCACCTGTTCTCCAATCTTCTTCCGACCCAGCAAAATATTCGATTCTCAATTGGGCCCACCTGGAGGTTCGGCGATATAAGTAAGCCGCTGAAGAAGTAATTGCGTCAGTTCCCGAATATTTGGGCCGTACCCAACCGTTGTCATTCTGAAGCCCGCCAAATCCGCGCGAGTGGTTCTTGCGCGCGAGATTTGGCGTGGCTGAAGATTCTCTGCAGTCACAGGGAGTTGCATACATGCTTCGGCAACGCCGTTGCTCGCGCGGAAAAGAGCGCCGCTGGCGTTGGCGGGCTTCTGCATGATAGCGGGTCGGGTGCGAATCGACATCTCACGCATGATCGTTGGCCCTCAAGTAAATGAACGCTACTGATGGCGGGAATTCGGCGCGGCCTGCGGGTCGCGGCTAGTGGCTTTCACGCGCGCAAACAATTCGGGCAGTTTCCCGGCGTCGCCCGCCGAAGCCGCAAAACGCGCGCGTTCGTAATGAGCGGTGAAAGCCGCCACCGCTGATTGCAAATTCCCATCGGAGATCTGCGCGACGAAATCAGCCGCCGTTTGCGCAGGCATCTTGTTCCAACCGTGGCGACCCAATTCCCGCAGCAATCGTCCATACCAGACCGAGGCGGCTAAGTCGGGTTGTCGCGCCGGCTGTCGGGTCAGCCGGTATCGCATTCCCCACTGCCGGAGCGGGCGTGCAAACAACAAGCAGCACACGCAAACCAGCAGCAGGCCTGCAACTATGGCCTTGCCGCTCGAGAAATGCACCTGCAACGACTGTCGTGCGGTAGAGAGCAGACGGGCGTAAAACCGGCGGGACCAGTTCTGGACCGATTCGTTGATCGCCCTTCCGCTGTCGATTGCGGCCAGCGTGGCGCTGCGCTGGTGGCCGAAATCATAGTTCACGATCCATTCGCGCCAGAATTCGCGGCCCGCATCGACATACAGCAAAAAGCGGTTCCAGGCTCCGCCCGTCACTGAGGGGTCCGATGGCGTCGGGTCGAACGTCAGCCACCCTTCTCCAGGCACATAGGCTTCAACCCAGCTATGGGCGTGGCGGGCACGCACCACGTAGCTTCCGGTCAGCGGGTTGTAATCTCCTCCGCGAAACCCGTTGACCACCCGTGACGGTATGCCTACCGCCCGCAGCATGATCGCCATGGTCGATGCAAAGTACTCGCAGTGCCCCTGCCGGCGTTCAAACAGGAACTCGGCAACCGGATCGCGCGGCGGCGCCGGCGGAAGCTGCAGCGTGTACTCGAAATTCGTGCGCAAATAACTTTCCAGCGCGGTGGTTTTCTCGAAAACACCAGATCCCCTGGCCGTAACCTGCTCCGCCAGTTTGCGTACCCTCGGATCCATGTGTTCCGGCAACTGCAAATAGCGAAGCTGAATGCCGGGAGGCGTCTCCGCGTCGCTGGCCGTTCCATCCTCCCGGTCCAGAGGTTCGGGTAGTACCGAGATCGCCTCATAACTGCTGATCACACGTTCGCGGTCGTCATTGTAGATGGCGCCGCCTGAATCCGCGCTGATCTCGGAATAAGCCCCAATCAGGATCTCTGGCTTGGGCGCCAGGAAGAAAATGTTCTCGCCAATCGGTTCCATCAGCACGCGATAATGCATGCGGCGCACACTTCGGCTCGGGTGCAAACCCGCCGGCCGGTCATGCCATTCCCGGTATAACGGACCCAACTCAAAGCGTCCCTGGGAGCGAACGAGTATTTGCGGATCCTGTAGCGGGTTGGACCAGCGCTGGCCGTCGAAGAGTCCCAGCGATACGCCGCGCCACCTCAATTCGTTTGTGCCGGGATCACCCGAAAATTGTACGTACATGACTACCGTGTCCAGTTGCTTGATCTCGCCAATCTTTCCGAAATTGACTTCATTGCTGAATCCGGAGACCAGTTGCTCTTTGGGCGCAAAGGCGCTCAAATAACCCGCGGTGGTGCGCGGAATCAGGAAAAACACCACTGCGCCAATCACTGCGATTCCGGCCGACAGGGCGGCGGCGAAGCTGAATAGCGATCGCGACCAGCGAGGTGCGGCTGCGC
>JBEKOS010000275.1:0-6315 GCA_049521535.1 Terriglobales bacterium
TCACGGCGTCGTACTCAAGCTGCAGATCGCTCTTCAACTGATCGGGAATGGTCTGCCCGATGTTGATCTTGAACAATTCCGTCATGTTGGGAGTGCCGTCGAGATAGAGGATGCGTTCCATCAGCTTTTCCGCATGGGTCATTTCCTCGATCGACTCCTTGCGGGTATGGCCGGCAAGCCTGTAATACCCCCAGTTGGCACACATTTCGGCATGAAGAAAGTACTGGTTGATAGCCGTAAGTTCGGCCTTGAGCGCCTGATTTAATAGCGCAATGATCTTCGCGTCGCCTTTCACGATTCTGCCTCCTTAGAATGAAGTCCTTTGCATGGCAGGAAGACACGGCGCATAGGGCGCGCGCCCAAGCCTGCGCACGAACTATTGATTCTATCGCATCGCAGACCGAGCAGACGCGGGAAAACGAAATCCCCGGTAGGGGACTGGCATCGGTTGATCAGAGTTTGTCTTCGCTGGACCGAAAAGGGTTAATCAGCGGCGAGTGTGCTTTCGTCCTAACGGCGCTCGAAATCGTACTCATCAATCACCACACCCACCGCCCGCCGGTCCTTGCGTTTCGATGTTCGGACCACCCGGCCAGTGCAGTTTACGAGCACGTCTTTATCGGATCCGACGACATCAGCCGGCATACGAATGGTGAAGGCAATGCTGGAGCCAACTTTTACGTCAGAGTCGATGCTGAGCAGGACGCCGCCCGAAGAAATGTCCTCGGTTTCGGCGCGCTGGCGCTGATTCTTGGCCTTCACTGCTACGGGAAGGTGCAGCGGGAAACGGGTTGCCTGTCGATTTTCCGGCATTAATATTTGCTCCTCAAGCTGGTCTTAGCTTACACGTCGCGCTCGCAGCAACAAAGTTACTTAGGTGACCGCAAGGGTTCCACCTTTCTCGGCCCCTGTTCCACGATTTCCGCTGCGTGCACGAAACACAGTCGCAAATAGGGCAACGCGAAACCAATTACGCGAAACATGAAACGAAAAACGGCTTAGAAGCGGGTCAATTCGGTGAAATTGAAATTTCTGACCTTCATCGCGGGGACCACCATGTCGATGGATTCCTCGCCGCTGGCATGCTCGGGCTGGCTCATTTCTTCCACGCTGGCAAGCATCTCGATCAGGCTCTGGTTGAAGCGAAAATTGAGCAGGCCGTGCTGCAGCTTGCCGTTTTCGATGAGAAATGTGCCATCCCTCGTCATGCCGGTCAGGATCTTCTCATATGGATCCACTTCCCTGATGTACCACAACCGTGTGACCAGGACGCCGCGATCCGTACCGGCAATCATCTCGTCCACTGTTTTGGCGTGGGCGGCCGGTTGAAATACGACATTCAGGGGAGCTTCGCCAATCTCGTTCGGCAGCGGAAAACCGTGGCCGGTCGCCTGTACTTGGCCCACAGAGGCGGCATATTCCGAACGTTTCATCCGCTCCGCCGTGGCTCTGGCGAAGACCAGGTTCTGGATGACCCCATTCTCCACCAGCACTACCGGTTGGCGGCGTACTCCTTCTCCGTCGAAAGGCGCACCACATTGCATCGGATGGTACACATCATCGTGAATGGTGATGTTGCTGCCGAATAGCTGCGTGCCGATGCGGTTGTTCAGGAAGGACCGCTGGTCCAGAATGGCCAATCCGCCCCAGTCCCAGAACATAAAGCCAATTAAGTCGAGAACCGCGGCCGGCTCCAAAATGACGGTATAGCGGCCCGGGAGAAGCTCACGTGGATGTGCAGAGCCCAGGGCCTTGTGTGCGGCAACCTCTGCTAATCGCTCCGGATCCAAGCATTTTACATCGGGATCGCTGGCTTTCTGCCACCCTGACGAAGTGTCCGCCAGCATCGTCACCGAAGACTCGGAAAAGGTTTGCGTGTGGAAAACCGCAAGGCCGCGAGAATTAAGGAGTGCCTCCATGGACGTGGAATTGGCAAACGTCCCGGCCGAGACAAGCTTGTGCTTCCCCGCCACCGCCACGATCTTCCTTACCGCGTCCGCGCGTTGCGAGGGCGTAAGCTCGGCAGTCGACGAAAACGCCCGGTGAACCTGGGGGAACCCGGTGGAATCAGGAGTTTCAGGCCCTGCTAGTGGCAACAAATCAGGATCGGCCGGCTGGACGCGCTCCAACGACTCTGACGCTTCCACAATACGGCGCAACGAATCGTCGTCCCACTTGTTGGTGGTCGCGCGTGCGGTGCGTCCCTCGAGAACTGAGCGAATGGAGAGAACATAGTTCTCTTCCTCAACGTTCTGCGTTATGGCATTGTTCGCGAAGCGAGTGAGCGCACTTCGGCCCCCGGCGATCAGCACTTCGGTCTCGTCGGCATGCGCGAATTTCATCACGCGCGCGAAGATCTCCCGAACTTTTTCCTGAGTTATCATAAGAATCAGGAATCACCGCGGATTAACACTGATTTAGACGGATTTGCTTGGCGAAGAAACCTTTTCTTGAATCCCTTCGAATCCGCGGTCAATTCCGCTTGCCGCTTGCTAATTCCCCTTGTATGCGCTGCCCACCTTCACATTTCGAAAACGCGCGGGCGAGGCGCCGTGTCCGGTACCCATCACCTGTTGCGGCTGGCCCTTGCCACAGTTGGGAGTGCCCCACAACGTCCATTGGTCGCGCGAGCAGATCGCATCCATTGAATTCCAGAATTCGGTCGTGATCCCGGAATACGACGGATTCTTCAACATGCGCCCTAGCTTACCGCCCTTGATTTCCCAGCCGATTTCCGTGCCGAATTGAAAGTTATAGCGTTTGTCGTCAATTGACCATGACCGGTTGGTTTGCATGAAAATACCGTAATCGGTGTCCGCAATGAGCTGCTCCAGGGTCAGCGGCTTTTCGCCCGGAAGGATGCTTACGTTGGTCATGCGAATGATTGGAATCCGGTTCCATGACTCTGCCCGCAGGCAGCCTCCTGACCGATTCAGACCTACGGCAGCCGCAGTCTCGCGCGAGGTAAGATAGCCCGTGAACAGGCCGTCCTTGATGATGGGAGTGCATTGCGCAGGTACTCCCTCATCGTCATAAGCAAATGTTCCCAGTCCCGGACCGTGCCGCTCAGTGGCGTCAGCAACCACATTCACCAGGTCAGTGCCATAGCGGAGATTGCGAAGCTTTTCCACTGTGAGAAACGACATTCCCGCAAAATTGGCTTCCATTCCCAATACCCGGTCTAGCTCGATGGGATGGCCAATCGATTCGTGAATCTGCAAGCCCAGTTGTGCCGAATCAAGGATGATTGTGAACTGCCCTTCCGGGCATTGATCGGCGTGCTGCAAAGCCACCGCTTCCTCGCCAATCCGGCGGGCGTTCTCCGCCAGCTTCAATTCCTCGATCAATTCGTACCCGCGGTTTTGCCATTGCCCGCCAAAAGAGGTGGGATACGAACGCTTCATAATCTCCGTGCCGGAGAATGCATAGGCAGTAATGCCGGCGCCGCTGACGGTCCGGGTCTGGTGGATGGCGGAACCCTCTGAAGAGTAAAACCACTGCTCATAGCGGCGAAAATTCAGGTTCGCCTCTGCCAAGGTTATGCCAGGGATGGCTCGCAATTCGGCATCAACCTTGAGCAGGAGGTCAAGATTCTGTTCGATCGAAATGGAAAAGGGGTCGATCTGGCAGGGGGAACTCCAGTCGGCAACGTGCTCTACCTCCGGCGCCAGAACCACCTCGCGCTGCTTGACCGAGGCCGAAGCGCGGGCAATGGCTACCGCCCGGGCGGCAGCGGCTTCCACGCCTTCGCGCGTGAGTTCTTCCGTTGCCGCATAGCCCCAGGCCCCATCGGCGAGCACCCGCACTCCGCAACCTAACGAGTCAGACTCACTCGCATTGCCAATCTTGCCATTCTTTGTGGCCAGAGCGCGATGGCGGTCGTCCACAATACGTACGTCGGCGACAGTCACATGGGGCTGGTCGCACACGTTTAATGCCCAATCGGCAATTTGTTTCATGGTAATGAATTCGGTGGCTGCAAAAGTGACATTATAAACTTGCGTTTCGGCGCGACCGTGTGTGCGTATTGACTGAAGGGATGCCGGAAAGGGTGAGCACGAAAAGGGGCGGCCTTCGGCCGCCCCCTAGATTAAACCCGCTTTGTTGTTGCCATAAGCCGAGCGAAGCTACTGCTTACGTTCCCTCACTCCAACTTGCCAGGTATTCTTCCTGTTCGGGCGTGAGGCGATCAATCTTGATGCCCATGGATTCCAGCTTCAATTTCGCAACCCGCTTGTCGAGATCGTCGGGAACCGGATAAACCTTCTTTTCCAGGTTCTTGGCGTTCTTGACCAGGTAGTCGATGGAAAGCGCCTGATCGGCAAAGCTCATATCCATCACCGCAGCCGGATGTCCTTCGGCGGCGGCAAGATTGATGAGCCGGCCTTCGCCCAGCAGGCTGATGTGACGACCATCTCCGAGCGAGTATTCCTCGACGAACGGCCGGGTTTCGCGCTTGGAGGAAGCCATCTTTTCCAAGGCGGGAATGTCGATCTCCACGTTGAAGTGCCCGGAGTTGCAAACTACGGCGCCATTCTTCATCAATTCGAAGTGTTCGCGGCGAAGGACGCTCTTATTGCCAGTAACGGTGCAGAACACGTCGCCGATCTTGGCCGCCTCTTCCATGGACATGGCGCGGAAGCCGTCCATGGTCGCCTCCAGGGCACGAGTGGGATTGATTTCGGTGACGATCACGTCGGCGCCTAAGCCGCGGGCCCGCATCGCCAATCCTCGGCCGCACCAGCCGTAACCCGCCACCACAAATTTGGAGCCTGCGAGCAACAAGTTAGTGCAGCGGATGATGCCGTCGATAGTCGACTGCCCCGTGCCGTAACGGTTATCGAAGAGATGCTTGGTGTCAGCGTCGTTGACGGCGATAATGGGATAGCGCAGAACGCCTTCCTTGGCCATGGCACGCAGCCGGATCACTCCAGTCGTAGTCTCTTCGGTGCCGCCGATAACGTCGCCCAGGATGTCCTTGCGCTTGGTCAGCGCCATGGTAACGAGATCCGCGCCGTCGTCCATTGTCAGATGCGGTTTATGGTCCAGGACGGCGGTGAGATGCTGATAGTAGGTCTCATTGTCCTCACCTTTGATGGCATAGACCGGAATGCCGTAATCGCGGACCAGGCACGACGCCACATCATCCTGGGTTGAGAGCGGATTGGATGCGCAAAGTACCAGGTCTGCGCCGCCATCGCGCATGGTGATCATGAGATTGGCAGTCTCGCTGGTCACGTGTAGGCAGGCGGCCACGCGCACGCCCTTAAGCGGCTGGTTCTTGATGAATTCCTTGCGGATAAGCTGCAGGACTTTCATCGATTGATTAGCCCATTCGATTCTTCTTTTGCCAAGATCGGCCAATTCGATGTTCTTCACATCGCAGGATAGAGTTGCGGTCGTAGTAGACATAATCTCCTTATGAATTGTTGAAAGCAGCAAGCAGACAACAACAAGCCCAAGCGAACTTGCCGCTTGCCCGCGTATTGCCTGCTGCCCCGTTATGAAATGCTTGCTGCAGGCTACTTGCTTGCTGCTTGTACCTTGCCGCTGGTTGCCAGGCCGGCCTGCTCGCGGAGAGCCCCGGCCTTGTCGGTCGCTTCCCAGGTGAAATCGGCATCATTGCGTCCGAAGTGGCCGTAAGAAGCCGTCTTCCGGTAAATAGGCCGTCGCAGATTGAGCGATTCCATAATGCCCTTCGGCTGCAGTTTGAAGTTGGCGCGAATCAAATCCTCGATTTTTGACTCCGCTATCTTCGCGGTGCCGAAGGTGTCCACCAGTACGCTTACGGGTTCGGCCACGCCAATCGCATACGCAAGCTGCACTTCGCACCGGTCGGCCAGCCCCGCCGCCACCACATTCTTGGCGACATAACGAGCCATATAGGCCGCCGAGCGGTCTACTTTGGTCGGATCCTTACCGCTGAAGCAACCGCCACCGTGCCGGCCCATCCCGCCATAGGTATCAACGATGATCTTTCGCCCGGTCAGTCCGGTATCCCCCATCGGGCCGCCCACAACAAAGCGTCCCGTCGGATTGATGTGGTAACGGGTATCGGCGTCCAGGAGGTTTTCAGGAATGGCCGCCTGGATAATGTGCTCCAGCACCTCGGCATGCAACTTCTTCCGGTCAACCATGTCGGAGTGCTGAGTGGAAATCACGACCGTATCCACGCGAAGGACTTTATGATTTTCGTCGTACTCCACGGTTACCTGGGACTTTCCGTCCGGCCGCAGAAAATCCAACTGGCCGCTTTTTCGCACGTCGGCAAGACGGCGGGTAAGTTTGTGGGCAAGGGCAATCGGGGTGGGCATC
>JBEKOS010000276.1:0-6308 GCA_049521535.1 Terriglobales bacterium
GGATGGTCAGGTCACCGGCCACGGTAACAGTGCGCGCTCGTGCATGATCTCGCAAGGCTAGATCGACGCCGAGGTCTTCATCCGCCCAGAGTACGGCCGCCCCCATTCGTTCGAGGTGGCGATCCTCGGTGTATACCGGTACCCCGAGGTCTTCACTCGCATATTTGTATTGGACATCGTCGGGATCAACCTCAGGGAGATCTCTTAGGCGCGGCGCCGGCTGGTAGAATCGCAATTTCATCCGTAGCGAGAGCCATTCGGTAGTGGTTTCCCAGAGCGTCCTACCAGTGTCTACGGAAATCTCAAGCAGATCGTCGGCCAGTTCCTCGTTCAGGTACGTGGGAGCGATTGGAACAAATACGCCTGAGTCGATCGCTTCCTGTAGGCTCGAACGCGCGAGGGGATTTCTCCTGCTTCCCAGCCTCCAGCGTAGTTCTTTGTTAATTACATTGGCGTCGACGACAGCACATATGCGGATCGGGAAGAAGGACAAGAATTGCTTTGGGACGTTTCCATCTTTGATGCCTAGCGATGCTGTCAGTACGGAGACCCACGCTTCCAGGTGATCTGACCATAGAGGGCCACCAGGTTTCGAAGCGGAATCTTGTTGTTTTGAATTGCTCATGTTCTACCTAGTTTCGTCTTGAAATGCTCATCGCTACAAGGAAGCCTTCGCCTGCTCGCTGATCGACAGCTACCGACGCCTTGGCCAGCGTGGCTCATCGTTTCGCGCGTCCTCGGGGAAAAATGCGGACCGATCCGATGACAGACATTCGCCGGGGAAGCGTGAGTTGCCCTGTCCGGCGACTGCACCGCTCGGCAGCACGGGAGGGTCGAGTCTCGCAGATGGCTGCGCGGCTGGCACTGCCGACTTGGCGCGTTTCATGTCTGCCGCGTTGGCGGCGGCCTGGTTGGCGGCAGATGTCACGCCCGCGGCTGCGGGCTCTTGCGCAGGAAAACTCCGGCCGACGCGCAGCGACTCGTCATGTTCAGCCAGCGCTTTGGCGTTCTTTTCCTGGAGCAACTTGGCCTGCTCCTGCTCTTCCTGGATGGTGGGCAAGCCGAAGATGCGGCGCCGAATCTCATTGATGTCGTCGATCGTGACAGGACCCTTCCGCTGGGGATGTTTGGCGTCGTATTCCGCTTGCAGGCGCTGCTCTTTGGCTTCGAGAACGGCCACGTCCCGCTCTTCGATGGCGCGCCGGCGGGCGGCCATGTTCCGGCTGTCACGAACATCGGCGACGGCGGCTTCAGAGCGTTCACAGGCGTCAAGCAGGGCAAGGGCTGCCTGGTCGACGCGCCTGGGCCAGCCCTTATCCTTTACGCTGAGCACGGCCGCGTCCAGCCGGGCCTCGGCAAACACCACCGCACTGTTCTTCGCGGGAGGGTGTTTCATGATTTTCTACCTCCGATGAGTGTTCCTGGGGGGAGCGGCGGCAGGCCAAAGACGCGCGCCCGCATCAAGTTGACCTGCTCGAGAGTCGGCGGGCGGCGCTCACGCTTTCTCTTTTCCGCCTCGTAGATGAGGCGCTCCCGTTCGTTTCGAGACTCCAAGACCCTCAACTTTCGCTCCCGCATTTCAAGCTCGTGTTGCTGTGCTTTCTTCTGCTCGCTCTGGTTGCTGCCGGCGGCCAAGCGTTGCCTGATTTCATCGAGAGCACGTTCTGCGTGGAGTACGCGGCTATACCAACCCTCGTCTTCCTCGGAGAGCGCGGCCTCGGTGAGCGCAGATTCCGCGCAGAGCAGCGCTTTGTCCTTGAGTGAAGACAATGTGGTTCGCCTGGTCTTCTTGCGCATGATGGGCTGGCGTGGCAGTTCAGTTTCTCCTTTCGTAGGGATAGTAGGGCTTGATGTTCTGCGCCAGATATCCGCCAACAGAGCTGGCGTTCACCAAGGCTTCGGCGATTTCGAGCGGGACACCGAAATACCAGTACAGGCCGCCGTTGAGAAACATCACCTCGAGGATGGCATTCAAGAGGTCGTAGCCGACGGAATGGACGTTCGACGAAATTACGGAGATGCGTTCCATAATTATCGAAGCTCTCAAATAAAGTGACCGCGTGCGCAAGCGCCAAGCTATAGCTCGATTGCAGGCACCGGAGCTTCAGGCTCTCGTGCGGCGCCGGGGACCGTCGCCGCAACAGCCGGCCTGGAGGCCAGCGATACTCAAAAGCCCGTCGATACATAGCACAAGGCTCAAGGTCTTTCCTCGCGTGACATTTTTCGTTCTTTCCGGTTCGATCGGGCAATGTTTTGTTCGCCTGCCATTCGCTACAAGCTACACAAGTATCACGTATATTTGCAAGCGATATTGGCACTCTCGAATCAAGAGTGCCAATAACCCCTAACGCATTGATAAAAAAGTAGGAGATCGGCCATTCGTGATGATTAGAAAGGTATTGCACGATGCGGTTCCCAGCTTTGATCCCCCGGATTTTCGCGCGGAGGCGGTAAGAGTGGACTGGAAGAGTTCGAACCATGGGGAGTGGTGGTCAGCGACCCTGCGAATGGACCGTGATATCTCCAGTAGCTGGCGCGGGCACGAGTTCGCCCTTGCCCAATCGTTGCAAGCGTTCAAGCTGGTTGTAGGAGCGGCCGATCTCATTGGCAATGGCGGTTTGGTATCGCTGAAAGGTGGATACGAGCGGCTCGATCATGTGTTTCTGGAGAGGAGCGGGCTGGCCGGGATCGATGATTTGACAATGTTGCGCGAGGACCAGCTCGCGGGACCTGGCAGCTTTGGCGGGATGCAACTGCTCGTTAATGTACTCCTCTTCGAGGCGCCAGGCGCGCTTCATGCGCATCATGTTCATGGCAATGCATTGGACGTGGAAGCTCTCCAGTTCCCCCTTGGGCTTGTACCTGGCTTTTAGATTGGCGAGGGAACGCTCGTATTCTTCGCGGTCGTCGAGATCGGTGAGGCCGCGGGCGTACATGCCGTGGGTAGTAGCGTTATGACGCACCAACTGAAGATTTGCGGGCCCGGTACTTTTGCGGGCGTTGCGGCGATTGGTTTGCGTTCTGGCGGAGTTGCTTCCAGAGGAGGCCATGCAAATGATTATAAGGTCTCGGAAAACCTCTTCACCACAGAGTACACAGGGGACACTGAGGAACCCAGGAGGAGCGGGGGGGACGGGGCGACAGGGCGACGAGAGGCAAGACGACCTCTCCAGGGATCGACACGAATTCGGGCGTATCGGCAGGCCAGCGGCAACAGATTACGGTGCAAAATACGCGGAAATATCCAGTATTAACTGCGTCGTCCCGCTGGCATAGGCATCAGTCGATCCGTCAGTGTTCGGCACGATCGCCATGTTGGACGTGATCGCGCCGTCTTCAGCGTTCAGCGTGGACACCACCGGCTGGGTTTCACCGTCCGGCCACAAGGTGAGGTACCCAAGGTCGCCCGCCGGTACTGCCGTCGCGTTGAAGACATACGCTTTGTCGGCGCTCGAAGGCGCACAGGTGCTGCCCGCGACATTCACTGTAAGCTCGCCGGTGAAGTTCCCGGTGGTCTTGCGCGTGTCCAGCACGCGGCAAGGCGTCAAGGCGTAAAGCTGCAGCCCACCCGTCCCCGCCGGCGCGAAGTAGCCGTTCACGTCAATCACCAGATTGGTGGCATTGCTGGCATAGGCCGCTACGCCGCCATCCGTACCCGCCGGTACCAGCGCCGCGTTGGCCACAATCGTCCCCGTCAGATCATTCAGCGTGGACACCAGCGGCTTGGTCTGCCCTTGCGGCCATACGGTCAAATAACCCACCGCGGCGCCGGTCGCCAGCGGCACCACCGTGAAGTTCAGCGAATACGCCAGGGCCGTACTGGGTATGGAACAGGCGCTCGACAAGATTGGGAAATCCCGCTCCGCGTCGGCCACCAGCGCGGGCCCGGCCAGCGGCCCGTCGGGCGTCTTGCGGGTGTCCGCCACCCGGCACGGCGTCAGCGGGTAGAACTCCAGCGAACTGCCGCCGCCGGCCGCGAAGTAGCCGTCGATATCCAGCACCACATTGGTGGTGTTGTTGACATAGACGCTAACCGCACCCGAGGAACCCGCCGGAACAATCGCCGCATTCGCCTTGACGCGGCCATCCAGCGAGTTCAAGGTGGATACCACGGGCTGCCCCTCACCCGAGGGCCAGATCGACAGATAACCCAACGGCCCGGGTGGAACCACCGTTACATTGAGCGAATAAGCCGCGGCGGTAGCGGGAATGCCGGTGCACGGGCCGGCAGGAATGGTGAAGGCGCGGGTTTCGCCGGCCGTGAGTTCCGGCCCCCCAAATGGACCATCGGCTTTGCGGGTATCCACCACCCGGCACGGCGTGACGGAAAAGAACTGCACCGGCGTCGGCAGCGGGTTAACCAGTTGTGAGAAAGTGCCGTTGCTGCCGGAATAATTCGAATCGCCCGAGTAGGCCGCCACAATTGCATCAGTTCCAATCGCCGGTGTCGTCGTGCAGAGGGCCGTGCCCGAAGCAAGAGTTACCGACGAGCAGCCGGAGATGGCGGCGCCGTTCGAGGTAAAGCTGACTGTTCCTGTCGGCGCGGGCGACCCGGACGCTGTCACGGTCGCGGTGAACGTCACCGATTGCCCTTGGGTCGAGGGATTCTGGCTGGAAGTCACAGTTGTCGTGGCGGGGGGCAGCGTCACGGTGACGGTCACGCTGCCGCTCGAAGGCAGATCATTGGCCCCGTCGCCGGGAAACGAGGCGACTATGGTGTTGCTGCCAAAAACCAGCGAACTTGCGGACACGCCACTCAGAGTGGCAATTGTCGGGGAACAAGTGTAGGCCGGCGGCGTTCCAGCGCAAGTCACGGCCAGCGCGGCGGTTCCCAGCGTTGCACCACTGCTGCTGTCGGTAAAGGTAACCGTACCCAAAGCCGGCGCGATGTTGCCTCTGCCGGTAGTGGCAACGGAGGCCGTAAGCGTGGTCGTGCCTGAGGTAGTGATCGATGGTGGATCGGCGCTTACGGTGGTAGTGCTGCCAAAGCCGGTAGAAGCCGTGTTCCACTCGCCCACCAGATTGCTGATATTCAGGCTCCCCAAGCCGGTGCCGAGGTCGTAACCCTGGCTTGAAGGATAGGCATCAATGAAGGTGGAACTGGAGAGGGATGTCTCGCCCAGGAAATCACCGGCCGTCGCGGTATAGCAATTGGCCGAGGAGCCGCTTTCGCAAGGTTGCTGAATATCGCTGGTAATGGTACCGCCTTGAAGACTCGGCGTATCCCCCGCAATGTCCTGGAAGATGCAGCCGCCGCCCACGCCGGCGCCCAAGCCGGAGCCGCTGCAAGCGGAAAGACCGCTGGTGTTCGGGTTGCCCGGAGTCCCGTACTCCTGGGCAGCCAGATCGTAAAACGTATAGTTGGCATTGCCCTGAGGGGCGCCGCTGTTTTGTATGATCAAGGCCATAACGCCGTTCATTTGCGGCGCCACGAACGAGGTTCCGCCGCCGGCCGCGAAGGCGCCGGAGTTACCGGAGAAATCGCAGGAATACATGTCCGACTCGCAGACCAGCAGGGCGTGGCCCCATACATCACCCTCGGACGCATAAAGAGAGACATCCGGCTGATTGCGAGCGGTGGTCGAACTGTGATTGGCGCTCAGGCCCACACCATAGACGGCCTGCCAGGTCGGAATCGAATTGAAGATGCTGATTCCCCCGCTCCCGCCTGAGACGTCTACCGCGCACTCAGTGGAGCCTGTACCGCAGGTGTTGTTATAGGAGTAATTACAGATCGCCTCGGGCGTGTACGTGGTACCCCAAGTGGTTACCCCATTCTCCTCAAGAATTGACGCGAACAAGGGATTCGAGCAAATGCCGCCCCAGGTGACCTCAGGGACATACGACAATGCGGACTCGTAACCATTCGCCGACGTGGAGGCGGCGGTATTCCACCAGGTGCTTGCGGGCTCGATATTGAAGCCGTCCGTCTGGTACACGTCACTGAAGTCCGTGCCGCCCGTTGAAACGTCATAGATAGTAGACGCCACGACATTTACGGAAATCGGGTGGGTTCCGTATTCCGTGCGGTCGCAGACCAGAGAGCCCTGGTCGCCGGACGAGACAAAGACCGTCTGGCCCTGGGCAGCCGCCTGCTCCCACATTTCCGTGTAGAACGCGGCCGCGGCACTGCCCTCCTCGACTTCGCAGCCGCCGTAGCTTTCGCTCATGGACGTCGCAAGCAGGCTATTCACGATGTATATTGCCGAGAGGTCGGTGCCGAAGCTTGTGCTGGTGCTTGCGCAGGATACAAAATCGACGGTGGCGCCGGGAGCAACTGCGCCGGCCCACTGCACATCCAAGTCGGC
>JBEKOS010000277.1:0-13949 GCA_049521535.1 Terriglobales bacterium
CGAACAGATTCCGGGCGAGCATAATTATGGCCTGAAAGTCCATCGCCTGTTTGAGCGCGAGAAGGCTCTGGACGTTTGCTCTGGCCCGCAGATACAGACCATACACGCAATTTTCGCGACTCGATTTTGCCAACTGGCCGGCTACAACTCCCTGAACTTCCATCTTGTCGAACTCGTTGAGGCTCTTTAGGGCGGTGAAAAAGCGTTCAACCGCCGTCGCTTCGTCCGGCCCAACGGGAATACTCAGCTTGCGAAACACGCGCATGGCATCGTGAGACGTAAACATTCCACGATGCAGCCCGGCCGTTTCAGCAAGGGCCTGCTTGATGGGAAACCGATTTCCGTTGACCTCGACAAAAAGCTCCCGAACGGATTCAGGGACCACAGTTTGAAGTTTCTTCTCTACGTCCTCTCGGGTAAGAGCAAAATGAACGCCGCTGACGGTGAAGTCGGACATATGTAAATACCTATACACCTACTATACACTACTTCCACCTACTTAACACCTATTATAAAATGGAATGAATACGCCTCTGCCTTTGGCAAGCGCTACGCAGGTGACGGCAATTGACACAAAGGAGCTAAACAAGTCGTACTATTCACGAGAATGGCCTAGTCACCGTATCATCGACTGGAAACCGAAACCGTCATTCGAGACAGCTCAAAGGGACTTGACCTGGCTGCCCCAACGGAGCGCGGATTCCGCCGTGCACGCAATGGAACAGATTCTCAGCGAAGAAAGGGGGACTTTCTGATCTGGGGAGCCTCCGAGGGCGGCGGTTCTTCTTCGTTTAACAGCGCAGAGCTTTTCCGAGTGACAGGACGACCAAGGCTGATTGGGGGACCCCTCGCCCGTCCCATGTTCGAACTCACTTCCCATGGGCCGCCAATGCATCACAAAACTGACTGATTTCCTGGTCGCCAGACAATCTTGCCGCGATGCGGCACTCCTTAAGCGCGGCCTTCGGATCCGTCCCCACGAGCAAAGTTGCCAGGTAATAGTGAGGCGCCACTCAATCCGAAGCGAGCGGCGCGGCCTTTTTCAATTCCGACAGGGCGCCTTCCGCGTCGTGCTTCTTGGCCAGGCTGACCCCCGCAACGCCGCTTCACCGCAGAGGACGCAGAGGGAAACAGGGCAAGGCGTTTCGGCCACGCCCGCCACGGCGTGCCGTGGGGATTGACACCGAAGCAGGCGGATCAGACACCAGGTAGGTCTGAGAAGCCATAGCTGCTATTAGGCGTGTACGAATTCGTGCGCAGCCGACGAAGGCAACCCGCTTGAAGCTTGCCAGTACATTGGCGGTGTTGTAACTTGGGAGTCGTGACACCTCTGGAATCCATTGTCGAGGAATTTAAGACGTTGCCGCCGGGAGAGTTGCAATTGGCCGCAGATTATATTCAGCGGCTGAAACAGGTCCGTCACGAAGAGCGACAGGCGGTTCTCTACCGCACTGCCGGAAGCCTTTCCGAGGAGACGGCGCGGGAAATGGAGCAAGCCGTCGAGGAAGGCTGCGAGAGGGTGGATGAGCACGCCTGATGATGTCCTTCTGGACACAAGCGTAGTCATCGCACATTTCCGCAGTCGTCAGGGCTTGACCGCGCAACTCGGCGGCGCTGCCCGCCTGTGCATGCCGTGGGTCGTGCTGGGCGAACTTCATTTTGGGGCTCAACGCGCACAGCGCCACGAGGAAGCACTAGCCCAGATTCGCGACTTTCTGAAAATAGCGGAATTGCTTTTGCCCGATCAAGAAACATCCGAGCGCAACGGCAGAGTCAAGGCAGAACTCGCTCAGGCCGGCAGGCCAATTCCGGAAAATGATGTCTGGATCGCGGCATTGGCGCTTCAGTACCAACTTCCATTGGCAACCAAGGACGAGCACTTCGCGGTGGTGCCGCATTTGCGGATTCTACACTGGTAAAAAACCCGGCAAAAACCCGCTGTCAGACGGCTCTGATTCCTGCACTGCGCGTCGTCACACATACCCGATCGAATGACCGTTAGTCGTCCTTTCGCCGCAGCGGCACCAGCGCCCGCAGGCGGGCATCGCGCAGATACAGGCCGGCCCAGGTAAATATGGCCATCAAGATGGCAGCGCCATATCCGGGATCGCTGACACGCACGTGGGTGGCGACCGCCCCGCCAAAATACGCCGTCATCAGGATCGCCCCGAAGAACGCGGTCTGCGGAATGGCATAAAGGAGCGCGCATCCAAATTCGAGCACGACGATCAGTATCAGCTTGTCTTGGGTGTAGCCGTACCTCGTCATGCCCTCGGCGACCTTCTCCGGGTGGAATAACGAGAGGGTAGCGCCGAAGCACAGCATCAACACCGGAATGGCGCTGAGGACGCGCCCGGTCCAGATCATCCATCGCTTGGGTTGGGAACTGGTAGAGTTCATAGGCACTTGGCAAAGATGCGGCGAGCGTGATGGGCGATTCAGGATTAGCTCCCGTTCACCACAGAGGGCGCGAAGGACACAGAGGGAAGAAAGACGGGGAGAATGGGGACTCGGTGACGGGGAGACTTGAGATGGACCTTCGCCGCAGATTGATGCGGTTAATCGTTGATAAGGCAGTTCACAACGAACAAGCCAGTGCTATGCTTCGTCTTTTGAAGGCCATGCGAATGTGGTGTCCTGGTGGTAATAGGCAAACTATCTGAAAGCGATGCCCACAGCTCTTGGGGCTTCTCGCTAAAGGCGCCGGAGTGCGAGCCGCTGGCCTTTGCGGAATCAGCGGACGAGCATCGCCAGTTACCGGTCAAGACTTTCAACCCTCCCCCTGCCGGACTGGTCAGGGCAAGGGGTTCGGCGCGCCAGCCATTCGCCACGACCACATCAGGAACGAGGTTGAGGTGAGGTCGATCGCCGGTTCAGTGGTGCTGTAGGACTGAACATTGTCCCTGTAGACGGCAACTTTCGAGCTGCTATAGGTTCCGTTATTTCCGTTGAAGACCGCGAAGGTGTCCACTCCGTTGGCCGGGCACAGGTTCATTCCGGTAAGAGTCCCGGAGGTGGCCGCATTGGCGGGGCCTTCGGCAGCCGCGCCCCACAGAATGGGCGTGCCGCCCGAGGTCCCATTCAGCGCCCCCGCCAGGTTCGCCACCTGGTGCTGGATACAGTTGGGGAAAGTGCTTCCATCACCCACAATAAATGACGACCCCCAGGAATTGGCGCCCAGAATGTTGGCGAGCCAGCGCTGCGAGTAAGTGTTATAGCTGGCGGAGCCAGTGAGGTAATAAAGTTCGCTCGCCATCACCGAGAGGCCGGCGCCGTGCGAGGTGGTGTCGCCATTCTGCCAAGGGGCCCCAAAGCCCCAGGCGTCTTTTTGGGACTGCGTAATGGCCACGCCAAGCTGGTTCTCGAGCGCGGTGAGCAGGGTCGCCTGGTTCACCGCCAGGCCGCTCGGGTTCCCTGCCAGTCCCACGGCGCGATACAGTTCGAAGTGCGCGAGGCCGCTGACGTCATACAGGTTGAGGGTGTCTTCGTTGCCGGTGTTATAGATCTTCGTGAGGTAGTTGTCCGCGTACTGGGCAGCGTCGCCCAGGTAGGTCATGGGATCGGTGACCGGCAACCCCGCCGGCAGGCTTCCTCCCGCCGACTGAAGGGCAATGTAGAGCTCGGTGGCACCCAACTCCATATCGTCATCCCATACGGTCTCGCCATAGCCATCGAAGGGGGTGACGGTAAGCAGGCAACCGGAGGTACAGGTGCCGTCGTTCACCGAAGCCGCCGGATCGGCGAGTGAAGTATTCGCCAGGGCGAAGATGTCTTCCGCGTACAGCAACGCCTGATCGGCAGTAGTGGGATTGGAGGTGCGATAAAGCTGATAGTACTCGGCGAATGCCGCGGCCATTCGACCCGCGAGATTCGGGCTGACTTGAGAGCCGGCGGGCGCGGCGATAAACGAGGGCCGGTCGCAGATGTAAACATAATCGGCAGTGCAACCCTCGTAGTCATCAGCCGCCTGCGGTAGCGTCCAGATGTCATATTCGGTCTCGAGCTTGGAGAAATTCTTCCAATCCTGGCTGTTGTCCACCTGGTAGCAAAGGGTCTTGCTGCTGTCGTTCCACATCTCCATAAGCCAGTTGAAACCGAACTGGGCTTCCGCCGAGAAGTCGGAGGATGCGGGCGCTCCCGAAGCGTTTCCAGCGTAAGAGACCGAGGCCGGAGGCGCCGCCGGCTTGGCCGGAGCGCCCGGACCCATCTGCTTGGGAAAATCGCGAATGCCAATCTCCATGAGCGCCACCGTATAGCTCACCGTCTCCACGTATTTCATGTAATCGCCGGCGTCCCACCAGCCTCCGGCCCCATCAATCACGGCTCCGGTGGAGGTGAGCGGTGTGCCCGTGGTGGTGATCAAGTCGTTCTTGTTCAGTGGGGGCGTATCGTAAACCGTGGTGCTTTCATCGTTCAGGTGCCCGGCCGCCGTGCGCAGCGCGTTGGGGATATAGTCTGGCCCGTCTCGTTCGGTCTCGTAGAACCAAAGCGTGTTAAGGAGCAGGCCGGGATAGAGTACGGCCGGTGTATTCACGGCAAACTTCGGCGACGTGGCCGCTACCGGACCCGACACGGAGATGGTGTACGTATCGCCTCCGGGGACGGCGAAACTGAGGGCGTACACGTCATAAACGACGGCCTTGCTGTGGCTCCAGGTGCCAAGCAGCGCGCCGATGGCGCCCGAATAGGCCGTCTTTCCCTCGGAATTAATCACGCTGAAGGTCGCCCCGGTTTCCGAAGCTGTAGACATAAGATACGCCTGAAAGGGCGGATTGCCCGATTCGTATCCGACCTGGTTTACGCGCACATAGGCCGAGGAAGCCGCCGCCGCCGGACCACACGCAAGCGCCAGGAGTGCGGCGATGGCAATTGGGGAAAAGCACAGGCGCTTCGAGATCTTTGCGAGGTTGCCGGTCAGCATGATGTTCCACTCCAGGACCAAACAATTGCGCTGGAAGCATTCATTAAAACGTTTCAGCGCCAATTCTCACTGCGGCATCGGGATGCGTAATAGTATATACTTCATCGGCTCTTTTGCAATCATGATTTTGCGCTACGGGCGCTCGTACGACCTCCGGCAGGCAAGTTTGTATACAGAAACCTGGGCTACGAATCGGCCGGAGGGCGCACGTGAAAGGCAGGGACAGCGCTCAATGCCGTGAACTGGTGTGGGCGAGGCCACCCACACCGACGACCGATCCGGAGACCAGCGTAACGAATTCAGTCATGCCGCAGGGCGGTCATTGGGTCAACACCCGCGGCGCGGCGTGCAGGAAGGTAAGATGCCGCCAAGGCTACGGCCAGCATTAGGAGCGCTGCCCCAGTCAAGGTAAGGCCGGCTTACCGAATAAGAAATCACGCCGTAAATCCCGATCAGGGTCAGTATGAGTCCCACGGCGGCAAAAGCGCCCAGCAGCCAGGCATGGAAGCGAGGTTCAGCCACCGACTGCGCGACCGCTTGCGTCATGCTGTTTACCTGGGTCAGCGGCAGGTCCTTGTCTACCGACCAGACGCGCTGCTGCAGCAGTTTGGCCAGCGCGAGCGATTCGGTGTTGCTGCGCACCACCAAATGCATGGTGGAATAGGGACCCTGCAGCAGGGGGAAGTAGATCTGCAGGCGCGCTTTGGCGCTCAGGGCTATATCGCGCGTGTCCGCCGCCACGCCCACGATCTGAAACTGGTCGTCCGGAGCGGGACCGAACTTCAGGACCTTGCCGTTGGGATTCTGCCCGGCAAAGAAACGGCGCGCCGTCGACTCATTGATAACCGCCACCATGGGACTTCCCTTGGTGTCCAGGTCGTTGAAGGTGCGTCCCGTGATGACGGGAATCCCCAGCGTGTCGAAGAATTCCGGCGTCACAGATCTGGCTTCCAGGATTGTGTTTTTCTCATTGATCCCGAGAGTGGCAGGGTCAAGATTGATCAGGGCGGTGGCGCCCGCCATCACGGAATTGTTGGCGATCGCCGCCCCGCTGAACTGCGGTTCGGCCCGCAGGGACTCCAAAAGGCGCTGCATAAAAATTCGCTGCGCATCCTCGGAAGGATAGCGGGGTTTGGGCAGCTCCAGGACCGCAGTCAGCAGGTGGTCGGTGCGAAATCCGGGGTCGACTCGCAGCAGGCGCGCCAGGCTCTGCACCAGCAAGGCGGACCCGGTGAGGAGCACCAGGGCCAGGGCGACCTCGGTAACCACCAGAAAACCGCGCAGGGAAAAGCGGTGCGGCCCCGCGACAGCCCCGGCGCTGCGGTCTTTGGTGGCCGAACTCAAATCCAGGCGGGAAGTGTGCAACGCCGGGGCCAGTCCGCACAACACTCCCGCCGCCGTGCAGACGGCAAAAGCGATCAGGGCCACCATGGGATCCGGGCGCACTTCGTCCAGGCGGGCAAAGTCCACGGGAGCAAAGGCGCGAAAAGCACCGATGCCCTCGGCGGCCAGCAGAAGTCCCGCAAATCCGCCGGCAAAGGCCAGCAACAGGCTTTCGACCAGCAGTTGCCGCAGGATGCGCCCTCGGCTGGCGCCCAGGGCGGCGCGCACGGTGATTTCGCGCTGGCGCTGCACGCCCCGCGCCAGCATCAGGTTGCTGACGTTGGCGCAGCCGATGAGCAGGAGAAAACTCACGGCCCCGGCGAGAATTCCCAATTCGGACCGGGCGACCCCATTCACGACGCTGTCGAGCAGAGGCGCCGCCGTAAAGCGTATACCGGCTTCTTCCTTCGGATACTGGCGGGCGAGACGGGCGGCGATTCCGTCCAGCTCAGCCTGCGCACTGTGCAGCGAAACTTCAGGGTGCAGCCTGCCCAGCGTGTAATACATCCAGTTGGTGCGCTGCATGCGCTCTTTTCCGGGGAGGACAAGTGGCACCCAGGCTTCGGTTTTTGGCGGGTAAGCAAATCCCGGGGGAAGCACTCCGGCCACGGTGTAGGCCTGCTGGTCGAGAGTGACCACCTTCCCTACCATGTTTGGATCTCCAGCAAACCGTCGCTGCCATAGGGCGTTGCTCAGCAACACCACCGGACCGTTCTTCGAAGCCTCATCATCCGGCAGGATTCCGCGCCCCAGCACCGGCTGCATCCGAAACAGGCCGAGAAAATCGGAAGAGATGGCCGCCACAGAAAGCCGCTCCGGTTCTCCCATGCCCGTCAAGGTCAGGTCCTGCGCCTGGTACAGCGCCAGGGCCTTGAAAGAATGGGCCTGTGCCTTGATGTCGTCAAAATCCGGCTTGGACTGGCCCATTTGGAATTCCGGAAAGCGCGGACTGACGACCCAGACGTGCACCAGGCGGTTAGAGTTGGGGTAGGGCAGGGGACGCAGTAAAACGGTGTTGACGATGCTGAAGATGGCCGTGCTGGCGCCGATGCCCAGGGCCAGCGTGAGCATGGCCACGGCGGTGAAACCAGGTGCTCTGCGCAGCCCGCGCAGTCCGTAGCGTAGGTCTTGTGCCACGCTGTTAAAGAACGAGGAATTGCGCCGCCAAAATTCGCTCGTGTTTGCCATTTTCAGCTCCCACTTCCAGCAACAAGTTCAGTCATGCCGCAAGGCAACCATGGGGTCCAGTCCTGCCGCGCGGCGCGCCGGAACATAGCAAGCCAGCAGGGCAATGGCCGACAGCAACAATCCCACGGCAACGAAGGTCAGCGGATCGTACGTGGTAACGCCGTAGAGCATGCTGGCCATGAGCCTGGTCAAAACCAGGGCTGCTACCACGCCGATTACGACCCCGGCCAGCGCCATTTCTATCCCTTGCCGCAGCACCATGCGCAGCAGGTTCGCCCGTTGCGCGCCCAGCGCGATGCGCACGCCGATTTCGCGCGTCCTCTGGGCAACGAAGTAAGACACCACGCCATAGGTGCCAACCGAGGCCAGCACCAGCGCCAGCGCAGCAAAGATGCCGAGCAACAGCATGAAGAACCGCTGGCCGGCGATGGACCTGCGGACAGCTTTCTCCATGCTCGTGGGAAAACCGATCACCTGCCGGCTGTTGGATCGTTGCAAGGTGCGGCGGATACCATCTTCCACCACATGTTCATCTTCCCGGGAACGGACAAAGATGTTTGCCGTGAGGGAAGCACCCGATTGCGGCTGATCGGCCAGTTGCAGCAGGGGCTCGTACATCTGGGCCTGCAGGGTGTTGGTGTCATCTCCGGCGAGGCCAAATTGCTTTACGTGCTCCACCACGCCCACGATCTCGGCCGTGTGCTGATAATCGTTCAATTGAATGTGTTTGCCCAGCGGATCCTGGCTGGGGAAAAACTGCTGCACCAGACGCTCGTCCACCACCACCACGGCAGGGGCATGTTCGTCGTCCTGGTCAGTAAGCAGCCGCCCGCGCTTCAGCCTGATTCTCATCGCCGTAAAGTAATCCGGCTCCACGATGTATTCCAAGGCCCAGTTCATATCGTTCTTACTGGCGGGTTTGGGTTGTCCCTCGATCCAGAACTGAATTTCGTTATCATCCAACATCGGGAAAGCGCCCCATGACAGGGACATCGCTTCGATTCCCGGAGCGGCCTTGACGGTGTCGTGAATCCGACGGACGGTGGAGGCAATGACCTGCGGGGTGGGATGCGCGTCCGGAAGCGGAGCCGATATGCTAAAGACCTGCACCTGCCGGGGATCGAATCCCGGATCCACATTCCACAGGCGCGTCAGGGTTCGCAACATCAAGCCTGCGCCAATCAACAGTACGAGGGCCAAGGCCATTTCCGCGGTCACAAACAGGGCCTGAGTGCGGTTGCGGCCACGTATAAACCCGCGCCCGCCATCTTTCATGGAATCCTGCAGGCTGAGCCGGGCAGTCCGGAGTGCTGGACCCAGGCCGAATAATATACCGGCCAGAACGGAGACTGTGAAGGTGAACGCCAGCACTTTGCCGTCGAGGCCGATATGGTTGGCGCGCGGCAGATCCGTAGGCATCCACCTCAGGCTGGCCCTGGTCCCCCACTTCGCCAGCACGAGACCGAGCACGCCGCCTGCGGTTGCCAGCAGCACACTCTCGGTAAGCAATTGGCGGGCTATGCGCCACTGGCTGGCGCCAAGCGCGATGCGAACGGCGAATTCACCCGTGCGGCAGCTGGTCCTCGATAGGAGGAGGTTTGCGATGTTCACGCAGGCAATCAGCAGAAGCAGGACCACCGCTCCCTGGAGGACCAGCAGAGAGGGCCGAACATTGCCCACCACGGCATCCTTGAGCGGGACGATTTTGATCCCGATTCCTTTGTCGATGTCGGGATAATCACTTGACAGCGCCCGAGCGATAACCGCCGTATCGGCGCGCGCCTGATCCACCGAGACTCCTGGTTTCAACCGGCCGATGCCGTCCGTTCCCCAGGCACTCGAACGCTGGCGGAATTGTGCATCATCGTCCTGACCCATCAGAAGATAAACGTCTTTCTTCTCGCCGAAATTCTGGATGAAAAGGCCAACCCGCGACGGCACCACCCCAACGATCGTGTAGCCCTTTCCGTCAAGAGCGATCTGCGTGCCGACGACGTAGGGAGATGAGCCGAAGTTGCGTTTCCAGATCTCGTCGCCCAGCAGCACCACCGGCGCAGCTTCCAGGCAATCTTCCTCCGGGGTGAACACACGGCCCACTTCCGGCTTGATTCCCAGTATGGAAAACAATTCGCCCGTTACTACCTCGGCGGACACACGCTCACCCGGTCCGTTGCCGGTCATGGTGTACCCGGTACCGCGATACGCCGCCATCGAGGCAAAGGTGTGGTTTCCGCTCTGGAGGTCAAGAAAATCCGGATAGGAAAACGAACCCGTCTCAAAATGAGGCTTGCTCTCGTAAAACGTCACTAATTGCCCGGATTGGGGAAAGGGCAGCGGATTCAGCAGGACCGCATTGACAATCGAGAACAGGGCAGTGCTGGCGCCAATCCCCAGGGCCAGGGTCAGGATGGCAATCAGGGTAAACCCATGGTTTTTCGCCAGCAGGCGAATCCCATACTTGAGATCCTGCAGAAGAGTTCCCATGCAGCTTTGACTCCTGTCGGAGAGCGAAGAAAGCCAACCCTGGCAAATGCAAGCGTGGTGCCATAGGCAGCGGCGGCTATGTGGAAGAGAAATAAGGGATGGGAATTAGAGAGAGGTCGGCCCGACTGTTCGATTTGTGGCGAGACTGTCCGGTGGTGAACACAGGAATTGCTCACTCCCACACGTCGCCCCATTCGGCTTTGCGTGCCTGCCGGTACCTTTGTGCCTCTGACCTGCCGATCGTTTCCTGTTTCAGCCCATCTGCGGTGCAAAGCGTCAATTTGACATGACCGGGACGAAAAAGCGGATGGCGAACTATGCGCGCCCGCAGTACTGCGCCATCTTGGGCGTTCCGGCCGGCGACAAGATACGAGTACTTTTCGTCTTCATATCCCAGCTCTCCCCTTTTCAACCGGCGGTGTTCGGCGGTACGCTCGACGCGCGTGGCAAAGTGGCACCAGTCGTCACGGTTGGCTCCGGGCGGAATTGCGGCCATCGGACAGGCTTTATGGTGCGGGCAGGGCGCCAGGATTCGAGCCCCAGCGTCAATCAGCGCCTGCCGCGCAGAAAGCACCGTCTGAAAACTTCGCGGCGTGCCGGGTTCGATGATGACCAGCAAGCTGCTGGCGGCGCGCCATGCTGAGAGGACAAGCCGTTCGGCAACACCAGGCGGGAGTTCCGCCAGCAGATAGGAGATGACAACCAAGTCATGCTGGGGAGCAGCAGACTTCGTGGCGTCGGAGCACACCCAGCCCACTTGCGATAATTCCTCATGGTCGCCGCGGCAGAACATTCGGCGGCCAATCTTTGCCATCTCGTGGTCGCGTTCTACGAGCGTGAACTCTCTCAGCCCGGGAAAGGACTCGCGGGCCGCCCACGCCGCGGTGCCAGGACCCGCACCCAAATCCAGCAGGCTGCGCAATTGCATTCCTGCTTCCCCGGCAAGCCGCTGTCGAATTTCGCTGAATACCTTGCAACAGGCGGCGTAGGTGGCCGGCATGCGCGATTGGAGGTAGGCGGCACGATGCGCGCCGGTGGAAAGAGCGGCATGCCGCAGGTCGCCCCGGCGATAGAGTTCGCTCAGTTCCTGGGCGGCGCTCTTCCGCTGAGGGAGAGCTATTTGCGCGGCCTCTTCTTCGATGGCGCGTTGCAGGTCCGGGGGCAGTCGCATAGGAAGAGAAGCAGTCAGCTATCAGCAGTCAGCCATCAGCTAAACCCGCCCTCTCTTGCTGAGTGCTGACGGACGAATGCTGATCGCTTATTTTAGGCAAGACTAGTATTCACCTGTCAGCAATCGGCAATCAGACAACCCGCCCCTGTTCTGCTGAGTGCTGATCGCTGAATGCTGGCAGCTCATTTCAGCCATGACGGCAACGGCTGGGTCTTGCGCGGCAACTCGCCATTCATGTTCGTCAGGGCATAGGCCAGCACTGCCACCACGGCGGCATTTTCGCGCAGTCGGAATCACGTCGGCGCCGGTTTCATCCGACATTCGCAGCACCCCCGCGCCTGAAGTTTGCAGCACGCTCGCCACTGGCTGGAGCAACCGGACCAGCGACTCATCTCCGTTGGCATAGATGCCCATCGGATGTCCCGCGCCCATATCGGTTTCAATGGCCGCAAAGTGGCTTGCCACTTCGCCGGCATGTTGCTGGGCATAAGCGCGCCCGCCGAAGATGCCGACCTCCTCGCCCATCCATGCAATCACGCGCAGCGTGCGTTTGGGCTGCAGGTGCAATTGTTTCAGGAGTTGTGCAGCTTCCATGGCAATGGCCACGCCGGCCCCGTCGTCAATTGCGCCGGTGCCCAGGTCCCACGAATCCAGATGGCCGGAGACAATCACCACCTGCTCGGGATGCTCGCTGCCCTTCAGGTCGGCAATCACATTGAAGGAGTCAACGTCCGGGAGCATCTGCGACGTCAGCACCAGATGCAGGCTCACCGGCCCTTGCGCAGCAAGGCGGGCCATCAGGTCCGCATCTTCGGCGGCCACGGCGCCAGCGGGAATAGTGGACACATTAGGTGAGGAACCGGTGCCGCCGGTGTGCGCCAGGCGAAAATCCGCGCCACCGACGGAACGCACCAGCGCCGCCAGCGCGCCCATTTGCGCGGCCGCCACGCGCCCGTGCTCGCGGTAGGCCACTGCTTCTCCGTAGGCTGGCCCGGCAAATCCGGCGCTCGCGAGGCGCTGATCGAAGCGCTCATCGAATACCACGATCTTGCCAGCGACTTTCTCGCGCGACAGCGCCGTAAGTTCGCTGAAGCTGTTGACCACTACGATCTCCGCGGTGATCCCTTCCGGAGGTGTGGCAACTTCACGGCCGGCGAGAGCAGTTACCACGATCTTCTGCGTTGTCCCCGGCACTTGACCCGGATACGCCACCAACTCCGCATGCTCCTCGCCTCGCACCCAGCGTGGCAGGCTCACCTTTTCGAGAGTCACGTCGAGGCCCAGCTTGCGCATCTCACCAGCAACATATTCCACAGCGCCCGCGGCCTGTGGCGATCCAGCGGGACGCGGGCCGATGTTATCCGCCAGGTGCGCCACCTGCTCGAAGGCGTAGTTGTCTTCGAGGGCCGCATGCTGCAGTTGGCGCAATTGATCCAGGGTTGAGTCGGCCCACGCGGTTGCGGGGGCTGGTGCGGCTTTGGTCTGGCCGCCTGCGGTCAGCGCTGCCACCAGCACCAGTGGCAGGAAAAAACTCCGGGGAACCGATGCTAAACCACGGAAAACGCCGAATGCACAAAATCCAGAATCATTTTTCGTCATGCCGCCACCACACCAAGGTTTTATTCTCTGCTTCAGGGTGGCTTCCGAAATTGACCAGAACGGCGATTTCCATCCCACTCGCGGTCGGGCCATTCAAAAGCTGCGCCTTGTGGTCCAGCGCGTATTGTTTCACCGTCGCAGCTTCGATAATAATCTAAGCCATCGCGACTCACTTATGTTGGCCCTTTTGCGCTTTCTTACGTGTATCCTGTGTCTTCCGTGGTAATGTCCCCAAATTGCAATAGAATCCTGCATAGGAGTTCTTAGCGCAAGGTGTTCGCCCGCCGCCAGCAACTTTTTGGAATCCAATGCCTGATTCAAGACCTGGCACTCACCGCCTTGGCATTCCCGGTTGCTTACTTGCTTCGGGCCAAAATCCTGACGCAAATTGCGCACCTGGGCCCCATTTTCCCCATACAAACATATTGGCCGTTGCTGCCGGCCCTGGTGGCACTGGTTCCGCTGGTCACCTGGAGCGGCGGCTTTTATGGGCGAGTGGATCCCCGGGAAAAGCGGCGACTGGCCCAGGAAGCGATCATTACAGTTACCATAGCGTGCGTAATTCTGCTCGCCGGACTCTACTTGTTCAAGGCAGGCGTAATCAGCCGCTCGCTGGTATTGGTCCTTTGGGCCGTGACCTGCTTTTCCGTGGCCGCTGGCCGGTTCTATCTCCTGTCCTCGGGCGCATGGTTCCGAGGGCACATGGAGCGATACCGCTATTTTCTGATCGTCGGCACCGGCGGGCCAGCACGTGAACTGGCCCGCAACATCGAGGAGGGACATTCCCTTGGAGACCGACTGATCGGCTTTGCCTATACCGGAAAGCCGCCCTCGGATGATCTAGGTGGGAGCCGGCGTGTGCTTTCCGTGGACACGATTCCCAGCCTGATTGAAACGGAACCGGTAGACGAGGTCATTTTCGCCGTGAATCGCGAGGAACTCGAAAAGCTCGAGCCCATCATGCGGCGTTGCCAGGAAGATGGCGTTCACACCCGTGTCCATGTGGATTTTCTGCCACTGGAAGCATCCCGCATGTCGCTGGAGCATTTCGGCGAATTTCCCCTTCTCACGTTCGCCAGTTCTCCCGACAACGAAGCCCTGCTCTTCTGCAAGCGCGTCTTCGATCTGGTGCTGGCCGCGGTGCTGATTGTACTGCTCTCGCCGCTGTTGCTCTTGATCGCAATGGCGATCAAGCTGACTTCC
>JBEKOS010000278.1:0-6270 GCA_049521535.1 Terriglobales bacterium
ATCAGATACTCGTCGTCGAAGCCGGATACATAGTCGAGCGCGGCACGCATGAATCGCTGTACGCGCAACATGGCCGCTATTTTGAGCTCTACACCAAACAGCACGGGCTGGCGGAAAATCTCTTCCTCGCACCCGGTGAGTGTGAACCCGTCGAGACAGCAAACGGGCAGGACGACAAGCGCGCAAATGGCGGCGAGCCGGATGCAGTACGCATACTGCGAGGCGAGACGGTTTAGCTTTGGCGGATCGGTTCCTGTTGCTTCCTCCTGGTATTTTTCATACGCCTTCAAAGCGATCTTGACCCGCGGTCCATCAGTTGGGGGCCTCAGCGATATACTTCGTGCCGTAATCCCTAACCCAACGCTTTCCCTCCATCACTCACGAGGAGCGATCGCAGCGCGCTAAGGGGAAACCTCGCGTAACCTCGGCCTGTTCCCAGATTCCACAACTCTGTCTCCTCAATTCAACGGCCAATTAGCGGCGGGGTAGATGGCGGTGGTTTGCGGGCGTGCGTCGCCTGCTCGAAGCCGTAGGCAATCTGCAACAATTTCGGCTCGCTGAACGGCGGGCCGAGAAATTCGATCCCGACCGGCACCCCGATCGGCGCGTTCTCCGTCGGCGTGGAAAACCCCGCCGGAACCGTAATGGCCGGAAATCCCGTGAGCGCCGCCAGGATGCCATTGCGCTCCGCTTGATTGCTCTCGCCGATCATCACCGGCAGGCGTTTCTGGTGGGGATAGAGCAAGGCGAGCACGTGGTTTTTCGCCATCAGGCCCGCCAACTGCACTCTAAGATCATCGATTTTGACGCGCCGGTCTTTATAGTCCGGCTCGTTCAGGCCATTCGCGTAGCTTTCCGCCGAAGCGAGGAACTTCTCCAGCGAAGCCTGGTGATATTTGCCCGACGCGATGAGTTCGGCAAGCGAGTGCACGGGAGGGTCAGGCTGGGCTTCGAGGTAGTGGTTGAGCTCCCACTTGTATTCGTACTTTTGTACATCGAGGTCCGGGATCAGCCTGTCGGTATCAAAGGCCGCGTCGTCGATCTCCACCAGAGTTGCGCCCTGCCGCCTGAGTACTTCGAGGGCATGGGCCATCACGCGGTTGACCTCCTGGTGGTCGGGACCGCTTCCGAACAGAGTGCGCAGTACCCCAAGGCGCGCACCTTTCAGGCCATGGAGGTCGAGCGAGGCGGTATAGGTGGCGGGAATCCGGCCGATGCCCAACGCCGTCACGGGATCCTCGGGATCGTAGCCAGCCATCACCTCGAGCATGACGGCGGCGTCGGTTACGGTGCGCGCCAGCGGCCCGGCGGCGTCCTGAGTAAACGAAACTGGGATGATGCCGGCGCGGCTGACGAGCCCCCGCGTGGGACGAATGCCGACCAGGCTGTTGGCGGAGGCTGGCGAGCGAATCGAATTCACCGTGTCCGAGCCGGTGCCCACGGTTGCGAAGTTGGCCGCCAGGGCCGCGCCGGTGCCGCCGGAAGAACCGCCCGGGGTCCGCGACAGCTCATAGGGATTCTTGGTCTGGCCTCCCAGCGAACTCAAGGTCAGCCCGGCCAGCGCCAGCTCATGCAGGTTCGTCTTCCCGAGAATGAGGGCGCCATTTTCACGCAACCGTGCCACCGTGAACGCATCCTTCGCCGGCTGCATGCCCTGGAGTGCCAGCGATGCGCCGGTAGTCGGCATATCGGCGGTGTCGAAGTTGTCCTTCAGCACCACCGGAATGCACTGTAGCGGCTTGAGCTTAATGCCGCGTCTGAGCTGCTTGTCCATGGCATCGGCCTGCTCCAGCACCTTGGGGTTCACGTACAGCATGGCATGGAGGGCGGGCCCCTGCTGGTCGTACGCCCGGATGCGATCCAGATACTGCTGCACCAGGCTGTGGCAGTTCAGCTTGCCACTCTGCAGGCCGCGATGAATTTCGCTGATGGAAGCTTCCATGAGCTGAAATTGCTGTCCGGCGGCGCTGGCGGCCATAAGGATCACCGCCACGGCCAGAACGAAACCCTTAGCTGCATGACGCACGCCTTGCCTCCTCTGATCAATCCGGGGCTGAAGCCCACAAATCTGCCCAACCATATTCACCGGGCTGAAGCCTGTCGCTTCCACCGCGGAACAATTATCGAGCCTGTTCGGAGACACCCTATTAGGGCCATGAAGATTTCCCGTCGTCTCCGGTCACAAATTTCCATTTCCGACCACATATATCAAGAGCGTGGTAGCCGCCGGCGCTTGCACGCGAATCACGGCGTCGCTAATCACCCGATCACTTTAAATGAGGAGAGGCAAAAATGATGACATCGCATAAGAAGGAAACCAACCGGCCAGCGACTGGACCAATCCGGAAGACTGGTTCGCAGCAGGCTGGCCCTGAGCAAGTCAGCTCCGGACAGCATGGGAAGATGGAGACCGGCCGGGTTCCATGTTCCTCGATCACCCTTACCTCCAGGACTCCCGGGCGCCCTATGGGGATAGCTCGCAATACGATCAAATTGCTGATGATTGCCCTGGTCTGCTGGTTGCCCGCCGGGGTGGCGTGGGCAGACGGAGCCGTGTACGCGATGACCAACGCCCTGGGGTATAACCAGATCCTGGTCTACCATCGCGCTGCCAACGGAAACCTGGTTCTCGTCCAGACGGTCGCAACCGGCGGGGGCGGCAGCGGACTCCAGTTGGCGGCGGTCGATGTGCTGGGTTCGGCAAACAGCCTGCAACTGGATGAAGGGCATCGTCTCCTGTTCGCTGTCAACACCGAAACCGCCAGCGAAAATAGCGGCGTTGGCGCCTATAACAGTGACTGCCGGCAAGGTACGATCACCTCCTTCCGGGTGGCCTCTGACGGTATGCTGACCTTCGCGGATAACGTCTTTTCCGGCGGGTTGTTTCCCAATAGCATCGCTCTCCGGAAGAGCGCGGAAAGCGGCGATCTACTCTACGTGCTCAACGCCGGGGGGCCCGGCAACTGCGGCGTGAGCCCGAATATTACCGGCTTCCAGGTAAACGCAAGCGGCCGCATGCAGCCGGTTGGTTCCGCGCAGGCGGTATCTCCAGGCCCCGCGGCCGGCACCGGCGAGAACTGCGTTGACGCCGCGGACTTCGGAGGATTATTCGGACAGCCAGCGGCGGATTACGACTGCGGCCTGAATCCGCCTTCTTTCCCGCGCTCGCCGGGGCAGGTCCAGTTCACGCCCGACGGCAATCAGTTGATCGTGACCGTCAAAGGTACGAGCAGCATTTACGTGTTTCCAGTGGAAAACGGGAGAGCGGGCGAACCCAATATAACCCAGGCCGCCCTGCCGGCGCTGCCAACCTCTTTTGGCTTTGCTTTCGACAAGAATGAGCACCTGCTCGTGAGCGAGGCTTTCGGTGCTGCTACCGCCATCCCGGCGAACAACGCGGGCGCGGTCTCGTCATACACGGTTACCGGGAAGGGCGGCGTTCTCCCCATCAGCTCGCATGTAGGGGACGAAGGAACCGGGGCCTGCTGGCTCGCGCTCGAACCGATCGATGGCAAGTACGCCTACGCTTCCAACAGCTTAAGCAACAACCTCTCGACCTACTCGGTCGGAAAGGACGGCAGTGTCACGCTGGTCAGTGCGGTCGCGGCCACGGGCGCGGGTCCAAACGATCTGGCGATCGCCGGGGAAGGCGGCGCCAGTTTCCTTTATGTGATCTACGCCGGCACGGGCACGGTCGGGGCCTATGGGATCGACCTAGCCAACGGCTCTCTGACTACGCTTACGGGGGGCAGCGGCTTGCCCACCACCTCGGCGGAAGGTCTGGCCGCCTTTTAGGTGGCCCGCAACCATCATTGTTCTGTTGTCATTGTGAGACCCGCCAACCCGGCTGCACGAATGTGGCAGCAGGGGTTGGCGTGGCCCCCCCTTTTTCCGCTAACGCCGGGGACGGGGACCATGATCATCTCGATCATCCAGGTTGATCAAGTCGATCATGGCTCCGGAGCGCTAACTCCCTTGTTTTCAGTCAGGTGATCATCTTGATCACCTTGATCATGCACATTGTTTGCCGGCTCGGCGGCCGGCGGCAATTGCCAAAGCCAATCGCTCCCTTTCTGGAAAGCCTTCACCCCCAGGCGCTCCCTGGCTCGGCGCAGGGTAATTTCCGTAATGAGGACCCGCCTGGCTTCCCGCTTGATGAAGCGCGCTTCCTTCGGTCCAAATCGCAGCTCTCCGCAGAGAAATTCCATCGCATTTTCCAGGGCGCTCTTTACATCCGGGTGGGGCTCGGGCTCCAGGATCGCCCAGGCGCTTAGCTCGCTGTGGCCCGTCCAGCGCAGCGCGCCGCCGGCGTCAATGGCGTATGCGAGGGTGGGTCCGGGCACACCGCAGTTGGAGCGCAGGTGGATCATGGCCCGCCGCGCGGGGTCGTCCGTCGTATCACCCGCCAGCAGCATGCTGCGCACCGCCTCAAATTCCACCGGACGGCCGGTCGCCGTGCGGTTCTGCGACCGCACCAGCAGGAAAGCGCAGCGCATGTCTTCGGCCAGCCGCGACACCCGGTCGAGCACGGCGCGAATCTTCGGGCGGCGCGCGTACACCGGGTCGAGATACGAGTGGAGCGGATCAACCACCACCAGCGCCGCGCCCGACTGCTCGATCAGTTTTTGCAGGCTGTCAATCGCGGCGAGCTGCGGCTCTTTCCGCAGCACGTCCTTCCCGGAAAGCTGGTCGCGCACCACATGCAGCCGTCCGGCGTCGCCGCCGCAGGCTTCGAAACGGGGACGCAAGACGTACTCGGGATTGTCGCTTGCGGTAAGGTACAGCACGTTGCCGGGCGGCGTCCGTCGCCCGGCGGTGACGGCGGCGGCAATGTCAAGCGCAATGCAGGTTTTGCCCGCGCCTGCAGCCCCGCTGAGCATGGTCAGCATGCCCCTGGCGAGGTAGGGCTCCCACAGCCAGTCGATGGGCTTGGGTTCCCAGTGAGTTAACGGTAGCGAATCCGGGAAGGCGGTCTGCGGACCAGCGCTACTGGTAGCGGCGAGTTCGGATGGTGCCGTGGTCATTTTAGTGTCCTCCTAAATTTCGAGGCGCCCAAGCCTCGGTTATGGCGACTGCATTTTTCTCGCCCGCCGCGTTGGCCTCGATGATGCGCTCGTCCATGCGGCACGAAGCGTCGCGCAGCCGCGTGCTATCGCGCTCCGATCCAGAGCCGCCGGCGGAGAGCTGCAAGGCCTTGCCGTGGCGGAACAGGCGAGCTTCTTTCCGGCCACACAATTTCTGCGCCTCAGCGCGCGAGATGAAGAAATCCGGCGGGGCGTTGAAGGGCGTCCAGCGCCAATACACGGCGATTTGTCTTGCTGCGGAGCGAGAGTTTTCCATTGAGTTGGCGCGGGTAAGTTCAAGCGACCCACGGCGCGGCTTTCAGTTTTCGGCTTGCCTGGCGGCAGGCCTTGTTATCGCGTAGCGAATACTATTAACGCTACACAACCGTAAAATAACACGGTATTATTTATTAGTCAAGCTTTCTTATGGCGGAAAACAAATATCAGACGCGGAAGACAGATTTTTTGTTTTTCCGCTTGACGGCACATACAATCTTGTTGTATTTGTTTTAGTAACGTACGTTGTACGGTACAGAAACGTATTTAAATTATGGTTGAGAAGACGAAAACTGGACTTATTCCCGCTGCGGCCCCGGCGGTGAAGGCGCCCTCGCCGCTGGTCGATATTCCGGAGAACGCCGGCAACACCATCGAAGAGCACGTCCGCTATCTCGCGAGCCTCGGTTGCACGCGCACCGACATTGCCAGGCTTCTGCGGATGCCGCTGCCGGAACTGGAACGGCAATTTGCCGTCGAACTAAGCGAAGGCAGAGCCACGCGCCGCTACGGACTCTGGCGGGGATTGTCCGACCAAATCAAGGATGCGCCCGCGGCCACGCTTGCCGGACTGCTCGCGAAGCAGGAGGCCCAGGACCAGGACGAGGCGCCGGCGGCGGTCTCGCGGCCTTTCCGGTCGCTCAGCGATGAGGAGCTGGAAAAGGCCGGCGATGGCGACACCAACCCGACCGGGGATACCGCCAGGAAAGAAGCCATTGCCAAAGAAAAAGAGATTCGCGAACTGGAGCGCGACCCGGCGAAATTCGTCCGTGCCGCCTGGCAGGTGCTGTATCCGGGACGCGAGCTGGTCTGGAGTTGGCACTACGATCTGCTGTGCGAGCATCTGCTGCTGGTGAAGCAAGGCAAGAACAGGCGTCTGATCGTCAATGTGCCGCCGCGCACCGCCAAAAGCACCTTCTTCACGATTTGC
>JBEKOS010000279.1:0-10269 GCA_049521535.1 Terriglobales bacterium
TGCGGCTGCAAGCTCCCAATTCCCAGTTCAATCGCCACGTACCGAACTTCCTTTTGCACAAATCCCGCGAGGGCGCGCATTTTGTCCAGGGGCGAAGTCAATCCCGCGGTCAGGGCGTCCGCTCGTTGCTTCAGCTCCGGCGACGGATCGCGTTGCGCTTGCGTCAAGAGGCTGTACCAGTTACCCATTTGCTGCCAGTTGCTGAACATTTTATCGGGTAGGGCTCCGCCGGGGGGAAAGAACGAAACGACCATCTGGCCGCTGACTGCATTCCACGGAGGCATCTCTTCTTCCGGCGTCAGCGCCTTGACATCGCTTACCACCCACCGCCACTCGGTACCGGAGTGCCACGGTTTTACCTCAGGGAGGTTCAGCCACGCCGCTTTGTATTCCCAGTCGGGAGGGAGTTGCAGCGTGAAGCTGGCCTCCCTCACGGGGATTGATAATTGGGGGTTCCATGCGCGTTGCAAAGTGAATGGCTGCTCTTCCACTTCGTATTCATAGCCGATCACATTCCCGGGATCAGCCGCAGGAATCTGCAATACTCTTTCCTTCACGTCCGAAATCAGTTCGCTGCCCTCAATACCGGAGAGGGCGACATCAACCGCTTCCTTATCCCTTACCTCGTAGTCCTTTCCCTGGGCAGGAATGCACCAACCCCGCAAGTTGTTGATCTTGCGGCGGGAGTCGAAGTGAACCTTGACGACTCCCAGGCCCCGTCCGTCGGGTCGAAGTATCTTGTACGCCACCCGAACCTGAGTCTTGACCCTGTCAGTCGATTGCACCGTTACGGTCATTTCGGAATCCAGTACAACCGCGTCGGTTTTTTCATCGTGTGCAGGCACGGGCGCACTGGCGGCTGCATGCATCCAGCCAGGCGCATCTGCCGCCACGGCCTGCGGAACGGCTGCCAATCCGCAGATGGCGGCCAGGGTCTGCGCTCCCACCACGAACCAGGGCTTAAGTATGTGTTTGCAATTCAGCTTGTTGTTCATCACCGGACCTTACCATCTGAAAAAGTGAGCGCAAAGTCTCATATTGACTCTTGTCGATGTTCTGTAAATCGGAGCGCAGCTCGCGTGAAATATGCAGCGCTCCATTCTTGTTTTCCGCCTTGATGCTGTATCCCAGGGCCCCGCCGTCCTTGTTGACAGGAGGAGGAACACTTCCCACCTTGGATCCTGCCGAACAGGTAATCGTAATATCGTCCACTTCAATGTAGGGATAGTGGAAAGAGATCGGGTGCACTCGGTTGGCGTGCTCGAACAGGTGTCGTTCGTTCGAACCAAACAGCCCGAGTGCCAGGAATGAACGCCGCCCCGCGCTGGTCACCCACCCGGGCGCCTTGAGGCTGTACTTCGCGACCAACGACGGCGTAGAGCCGGACCAATCAGGCTTATTGGTAAGCTCAACCTGACTTCCAGAGGGAGCAGCTTCCGTCAATTGATCCTCGAGCAGCTTCTTCCGGCTGGTTTCGTCTTCGTTTCGCTGGTTTATTCTCATCCACAGCGCTTCCAGTCCCGTGTAAGTCACCGTGACTTCTCCCTCCAGCGTCCCGTCCTCCGTGATCGCCAGATTTGCGGACCGTTCAATCTTCGAAGCGGAGCTTTCGGGGACAGGAGTCTGCACCCAGCTCCCGCCGTCCTTATCCAGGCGCAGGCCCGGCACTCCGGTTTCCGGCCATGGCAATAGCCCGTACGGTGCGAATGCAGTTCCTGGGTCAAAATACCGGTCCTTACCGTCCAACTTTACGAGCACGACGTTGTCATTGAGCTCATACGTATTCATCATGTTCTTGTTGAAAAAATACGTGTCGCGCGAAGAAATATAGACGCAATAAGCGTCAAGGCCGGCCGCCTTGGCGAGTGCTATGAAGAGCCAATTGATATCGCGGCTGTTTCCGGCTCCTTGTTTCCATACATCCTCGACACTCCGAGCTTCCTTCGACCGTTCTCTTTTTTCTTCCTGTGCTGTCTTTTCCTCCTCAAAAGAGGTATTGCGAAGCTGTTGGACACGGGCATAGATCTTCTGCAGCTTTGCCTCGGATGTGTCTCCCTGCGTGACGATCCCCGAGACGGCCTGCTCCATTGCCTTGCGCCGGTTCACAAATGTGTCCATGTACTCGTACCAATTCTTGCCGGTCTCCTTCCAGAACTTAGCCGGGTCCTTTTCGACGCTCGCCGACTGTCGGTAAATGAAGTCCACCCGGTACTTCAGCGCATCCTGTGGAGGCATATAGTCCTCTATCTGGAATGCCGGCACGTCGTTCATTTCCAGCCAAATCAGTCCGCCGGTATCCTTCGGCGGCTGAGTGCCTTCCGGAAGACCCACAGGGAAGCCCCAGGTTAATCCGTGCTCGAGATTCCGCTTCAACGTGAACCTGGCTCTCCTGGTAAACAGTTCACCGCTCAAGATCCAGTGGGAGTTGTATACGTACCGCGGATTTAGATTCACCGTGTAGTAGTACTCGATGATGCTGCCCACCTGGACATCAGGCAGCGTGAAAGTCTTCGCAAGATACTTTAATCCCTTGGCTTTCACGACTGTGTTTTCATAGATTTTTCCTTCAAAGACCGCTACCTTCCCGTTCGGGGAAGTCGTGCGAGCCTTAACGTCGCGCACGGTTTCCGATGATTTAGTGAAGGGAATTTCGACGTTGGCGTATTTGCGGCCCTCTTCCGTCAAGACCTTGATGCGCATGTAATGAGATTCATGGGGTCCTTGACCGTCATCCCGGTCCACCTGACGGTACAGAAAGATTGCCGGCGCGCCCTGCGCTTTGGGCTCGCTGGTGAGTCTCAGTTCTTCCGGTGAGATTGGTTGCCACCCGTCACCGGCCTTGGCTATAGGCGCGGCCGCAAGAAGCGCCGCGCCCACTGCAGACACCAGGCAATAGTACTGTCGCCGATGCAGCATAAACTCTCTCCATAATGGGAATGCATGTACGCATCTGCCGCGCGCCATCCCGCGCCTTTGCCCGGTGCACGGTCCATTTTTTGGTGCGCTATCCTGCCATGCTTGCGGGAGAAGCCACGAGTCTATCAAAGCACCCAATGCAGGACAATGAAAAAGTGGTGCCGCTCCCCAAGGATTTCGGCGAATATAATGAAAGCTTGGCAGCCGGGTCGGACGGTCGCTGCCGGCCATGAACGCTGGGCTTTGCCCAGGCTGCATGCACCGGGAGAGGAAAGTCCGAACTCCGCAGAGCAGTGTGCCGGATAACGTCCGGGAGTGCAGCCTCGTGCTTCGGCACAGGGCGGGTGCGACGGAAAGCGCCACAGAAAACATACCGCCTGGTGCCGCTATGCGGGACCCGGTAAGGGTGAAAAGGTGCGGTAAGAGCGCACCGCGCGGGCAGTAATGTCCGTGGCAGGGCAAACCCCACACGGAGCAAGACCAAATAGGGGACAAATCCGGAAGAGATTTCGGTACGTGCCGGCTCGGCGCGTCAATCCCGCGTCACGGGACGCCCATAAAAGGGCGGAAGTCCCGGGTAGGTCGCTTGAGCCAGACAGCGATGTCCGGCCTAGAGGAATGACCGTCCTGCTGGTTCGCCAGCAGACAGAATTCGGCTTACAGATCCGGCTGCCAGAAATCAATGACCACGGAAGCCATGGACTAGCAAGGGCATCAGCAGCGTGCCCGCAGAACGCTTTTCACATCTCGCTTGCCGTGCAAAATGCGAATGACGGGCATTTCTGCAAGAGCACTGAGAGCTTGATAGAACTCTTCCAGGACTCGATCTGCCGCATCAAAATTGTCCGCGGAAACGAATTCCCATATCTCCTGAAGATCGCGAAGAGCTCGCTTGGTGAGTTCGAAGCGCATCACCCATGGTGTCGGCGCCGCTCGGTGCTGTAAGCGCGAAGCTGACGAAAACACTCTTCGCCTTCGACGGTGTTGCCTCGTTCGAATTCGTCGAAACCTTCGGCAATCATTCGGTCGATTTCTTCGGGTGTGTATTCTTCGCCGAGGTTCCGCGCGACCACATAGTGATAGACCCCCTTCTCGATGAACTCCGTGGAGTCTGCGGATCTGCCGGCCTTCACTTCGTCCTCAACAAGTTTTTCGACCTCAGGCTTTAAGACGACATTCATCAAAACCCCTTGTGAGGAGTACTTTACCAAAGCGACTGTGTTGCACCGATCTGTCCTGTCCTACATTTCGAAATAGGTCTTCTTGTGCAGCCAGCTATTCTCGTCGCCGATGACAACATGATCCGGCCATTGCGGCGTTGTGATGATCAGCAGTTTCAGGCCACGCGCGTCCGTCGGCACAGTGAAGACTAGCTGCGTCTCATAGGAGTCGCCGGGGATTAGCGGTGTCATCAGGCCCTTGCCCGAAAATGATTCCGGTGCAAAGTGCCTGCCTTCGTTGTCAATCAACCGCACCGTTCTCGGGCTGGGTGAAAGCGGTGCGTCCTTGGGGCGGCTCGCAGAAATCGTGGTTTCGTCGAAGCGCGTACGGAGCGACACCGTGTACTCCATGCCTGCCGGCGCCGATTCAGACTTCACGCTTGATACCGAGTAGGCGAGGTGGCAATCGATCTCGCAGAAGTATTTTTCCTGACCGTGGGCAAGCACCGTTTCGTGGCTGGCCAGAGAGAATCCCAGCAACAGGCCGAGGTACACGACGCCGCCGCAAGCAATCACAACCAGAATCGACCTGGCGACCCTTCTCCTGTGCGCAGATAAGGCGATTACAATGCCGATGACTGCGAGAATGGCGCCGCCGCCCGCGGCCAGGAAACCCAGCGCTGCAATCGGTGCGGGAAAGTTCATGTTGCTGTACATTGCGTCTTCTCCTTAATTACGGGCCGGTTCAACCTACGGTTGCGTTCTTATTTAGCGGTAGTGTTCCAGGTAGTACAGGGCCGCAAACGCCGAAGCCAAGGTAGCGGTCGAAACTGCCAATGGCCGGAGGCTTCGCCAGCGCTGCCCCCAATCGACCGTCACAAGAAAAAGTAGGTTCATCGGCAGCAACGTTGCGATTGAGAGCTGAAAAATATGCGCCGCTGTGCCCTCGTCGGGTTGAGGCGGCAGAGTGTACCCGCTCAGCACCGCGAACAACGCTATAACCGACAGAACGACCAGGATTCTGCCGCTAACCCGGTTAATTGTTTCTCCACGCATGTGACTGCCTCCTGGTTACGGTCTTCATCTGGCCTGGAGTATTGCCCTTAACCGCCGCTCTTCGTCGCGGCAATCAGTTTTTCCATGCTATCCAGGTACTTGGCCAGCGCCTTACGCCCGGCAGGGGCCAGGCGAAACTCGGTTCGCGGAACGCGCCCCTCAAAGAACTTCTTGCAGCGCACGTAGCCGGCTTCCTCCAGCTTGCGGGCGTGCACACTGACGTTTCCGTCAGTTGTCTTGAGCACGCGCTTGAGGTCGTTGAAGCTCAGAAAGTCATTGATCGAAAGAGCTGTCAATAGCCCCAGTCGCACCCGTTCGTGAATGAGCGGATCAAACTTCGGGATTTCTCCTCTCGGAGTCCGCCTGCGGTCGTCGCGCGCACGCGCAGACCCGGCGGGCGGAACCGATTGCGTTACCAATTCATGTTTAGCCACCGTACCTCCTCGCAATCAGGAAACCAAAGACAATATGGAGTCCGCCAAACCCCAGGGCCATGAAGCTGTTGCCCCAGGAGGGCAACAGAAATGCCACAGCACCAGCCAGCATGAAGCACAAGCCCATCACCGGCACAATGGTCACGGAAAATGCGCCGCCCGTGACCACGCCCACACCATAAAGCAGGAGCCACATGGCGGGCAGCAGCCTCACCAGCCCTGAGGGATAAAGAGCGGCGGTCAGAACTGTGCCGGCAATGATTGCCGGCAGGAAACTAAATGCAAAGTTGCGCCCGGGCCCACTGGTTAGAGGCGAGCCACTCCGCTGGGCTTTTCTTTGCATCGCCACCAGGGCGATGGAAGCCGCCAGCACCGCATCGCCGAGCCAAACGGCAAGCCACATGGCAGGGGATGCCTGCCGTGCGGCCAGTCCGGCTGTGGCCAAAGCGGTAGCGCCCATAGCGACCTGGCCCCAGCCCGGGATGGCGGTAAACGAGGTCGCGCGCTGCATCGTCTCGCGGATAAAGCGGAGATCGTCGAGGGCCTGCGTGGACTCCGGCTGTTCTGTACGAACCATTCGGCGGCGGAGATGGTGGCGATGCGGGTCGGCCATGAAGAAGACCATACCCGAAGCAATATAGAAGTGTCAAGTACTTTATATAGTAAAGTTATTGGCGTGTACTGAATTTGGAAACGTTAATGGGCAAGTCCGCGCGTCCACTCGCGGCTAGGAACGGTGGCTCCAGGAGTTTCAAGCGGCAGGGCGTCGCCGCCAAAGCGGTGCTGGTAATAGGCAAATGGCAGCCGCGCAAAGGGCGGCACGATGGTCACGGCATCGCCGGCCTGTGCTTGGGCGAATACATACTGCGCCGCCCCGCGCCAATCTTCCCGCGGCCGCGTCTGGCGATAGAAAAGCGTACCCAGGGATAGAAACACCGTCGCTGCCAGCAGCAGCATTCGTGGACGAAGCCGCAAATCGGCGAGTCCGCGCGCGGCCAGAAGCACGGCTGCAGGCGCACACACCAGCAGGTAGCGCGGCACAAACGCCGGTTTCACCAGCGAGATCAACATCAGGAGGAGAACCGGGGTGACGCACCACGATGCCAGCAGCCCTGCGTGCCAAGCCGGTACACAACGCTCGTGCCCGGTAAATGTCCGGCGCAGCCAGCATATTGCAAACACCCAAAACACCAGATAACAGGGCAGCACCACCGCGTCCCCGGCCAGCATTGCAATGACTTTGGGCAACTGCAGATAGCTGGCGCTGCCGATGAACTCCGTTCCGCCGGCCCCGCCGCGCAGAATGATCAGCGCAGGAGGCGCGGCGACCGCCGCCAGCGCGATTGCGCACGGCGCCAGGCGCCGCCACGGAACTGACCGCGAAGGCAAAATCAAGACCGAGAGGAATTGCGCCGGAATCACCAGCGCTGAGAGCAGGTGAGCATAAATTGCCAGCGCGGAGAACAGAAAATACAGCACCCAGTCACCGGGCGCGTCGTGCTCCACCGCGCGCACGAAGAACAAGGTCGCGACGGAGCACAGAAAGACCACCAATGCGTAGCTGCGCGCCTCCTGGGAGTACTGGATCAGTGAGACGTGCACCGTCAGCAAAAGCGCGGCGTACAGGCCAATCCGCCGGTTGAACAAACGCCTGCCCAATAGATAAATAACCGGGATGGTGGCGACGCCGGGAATCACCGAAAAGAGCCGGATCATGAATTCGCTGTCGCCCAGCCTGATCCATAACCGCAGGAGTTCGTGATATAGCGCCTGGTAGGCCCAAAAACTGTCGTGCGGCCTTCCCTGGGAGGTCGCCATCAGGTAACTTACACCTTCATCGAGCCAGAAACTCTTCCTTCCCAGCCAGAGCAGGCGTAGGAATGCGCCGGCAATGGTCAGGGCCAGCAGCCAGATTCGGGCGCGGGAATCAGCAGCGATTCTTGGGGAATCTGCTTCCATTGGTCTGGCCCCGCTTAAGTCCGAGGCTCTGCCCCGGTCGCGCGCGGGGTCTCGCTGCTGGTTCGCGAATAGTATCGCAAGGCGAGTTTTCTCCCCTTGTCATTGAACATCCGGTAGCGCGCGATGCCGAGCGTCTGCAGCATGAACTTCAGGCTGGTGCCGACCACACCCAGGCCGTATTTCATGCTGCGGCGGAAGTTGATCGAGGAAGCCTCGGCAAAATACTTGGTGGGGCAGGAGATTTCGCCGATGCGGAAGCCGAACCAGATGCACTGCGCCAGCATTTGATTGTCGAACACGAAGTCGTCCGAGTTTTCCAGCAGCGGCAGTTGTTCCAGCACCGTACGGCGAAAAGCGCGGTATCCGGTGTGATATTCGGAGAGCTTCGCGCCCAGCATCAGGTTTTGAAATGCGGTCAGCAGGCGATTGGCGATGTATTTGTAACGCGGCATCCCGCCGCGCAACGATCCTCCGCCGATGATTCGCGAGCCCAGCGCGACGTCATAGACCCCGTAGGCCAGCATTGCCGCCATGGCCGTCACCAGCAGGGGCGTGTACTGGTAATCGGGATGGACCATGATCACAATATCGGCGCCGCAAGCCAGGGCTTCGCGGTAGCAGGTCTGCTGGTTGCGCCCGTAGCCATAGTTGCGCTCATGGACATAGACGGTCAGACCGAGCTCCCGTGCCAGGCTTGCGGTGCGGTCGGTGCTGCCGTCGTCCACCAGGATCTTGAAATCAACGATCTCCGGCAGTTCCTCCACGGTGGCGCACAGCGTCTTCTCCGCGTTGTACGCCGGCAGGACAATGGCTATGGAGTGGCCGTTGAGCATGGGTATTCAAACGAGCATTCATTATAAAGGTAGTTTGCAGTCATCAATCGTTCGGGGTTGCCGGAGCGTATGCACCCCTGAATCTGGCGACTGGCGGCCAATGACTAACCACCGCCTCTTGTTATAATCTCTTTTGCCAGCTCAGATGGCGCTATCGTCTAGGGGTTAGGACGTGAGATTCTCAATCTTAAAACCCGGGTTCGATTCCCGGTAGCGCTACCAACCCTCGCTTTTCTCTCGCTATTTGTCCTCATCGGCCACAAGCTATAATCACGCATACCGATGGCCCTTACCGCTGGCACGAAGCTCGGTCCCTATGAAATCCAGTCGCCGCTGGGCGCAGGCGGAATGGGCGAGGTCTACCGTGCCCGCGATACCCGCCTGGATCGCACGGTCGCCGTAAAGATTCTGCCGTCCCACCTTTCTGAAAACCCCGAGGCCAGGCAGCGCTTCGACCGCGAAGCCCGTGCCATTTCTTCTCTGAACCACCCCAACATTTGTACGCTGCATGATGTTGGCCATCAGGATGGCGTAGATTTCCTGGTGATGGAGTGTCTGGAGGGCGAAACCTTGGCCGACCGACTGCGCAAGGGACCGCTTGCCTCGGACCAGTTACTCAAGTATGGAATCGAAATTTGCGAAGGCCTGGAACAGGCGCATCGCACCGGAGTGGTTCATCGCGATCTGAAGCCGGGCAACGTAATGCTGACCAAGGCGGGGGCCAAGCTCATGGACTTCGGCCTGGCCAAAGCGGTCGAGCCGGCTATGCCCCCGGCCTCCAGCCTGACGATGACGCGTTCGACCCCTGCCGGAAGCCAGCCGCTGACCGCTCGGGGTACGGTGGTGGGCACGTTCCAGTATATGTCGCCGGAGCAGGTGGAAGGGAAGGAAGCCGACGCGCGCAGCGATATCTTTGCGCTGGGCGCGGTGCTGTACGAGATGGCGACGGGAAAGCGGGCATTCGACGGGAAGACCACCGCGAGCGTAATTGCCGCGGTGCTGGAAAGGAACCCGCCTTCGATTGCCAGCGTGCAGCCGATGTCGCCGCCGGCGCTGGCGCAGGTGGTGAAGACCTGCCTGGCCAAGGACCCGGACGACCGCTTCCAGAACGTGCACGATGTCAAGCTGCAATTGCAGTGGATTGCCGAAGGTGGTTCGCAGGCGGGAGTGGCTGCGCCCGTGATCAGCACGCGAAAGCGGCGCGAGCGAACCATGTGGATTGGGGCGGCTGTGGTTATGGCAATGCTGGCGGCCTGGCTGGGATGGCAATTAGGTCCGCGGGGAAGCAGCGGCGTCCCGGTACATCTTTCGGTCATGCTCCCCGCCGGCAAGTTGCTGGTCAATACCTCGACCGAGCCGGTCGCTATTTCTCCCGACGGCACGTCGATCGTGTACTCAGCTTTTGGCGATGACAACAAAGCACAACTGTATCTGCGCAAGCTCGGCGATTTCGAAGGCGTTCCCATCGCGGGAACCGACGGAGGAGTCAATCCGTTTTTTTCGCCGAATGGAGAGTGGCTGGCATTCGTGTCTGCCGAAGACGGCAACCTGAAGAAAGTGCTGCTGCGGGGCGGAAGCGCGGTGGTGGTGGCCGACCCGGCCTTTGGCCTCGGGGGGACGTGGGCGGACGATGGCACCATCTACTTTAATAGAGGGTTCACCGCGGGCGTTTACGCAGTACCGTCCGAAGGAGGCCAACCGAGGCAAGTACTGCAACCAGGTTCCACACCGGATGACCGGGCGCAATTGTGGCCCGACGCGCTTCCGGGTGGAAATGGCTTGATCTTCACGGTTTGGACCGGGCGGTCCTTCAATGAAGCGCGAATCGAGGCTTTGTCCTTCAAGACCGGAAAGCGGAAAGTGTTGATCGAGGGCGGTACCGGGGCGCGCTACCTCTCCAGCGGCCACCTT
>JBEKOS010000280.1:0-6259 GCA_049521535.1 Terriglobales bacterium
GCACCGGGACGACCAAAAGACCGGACATTTTAGCAAGAAAAACGGCCGTTGGTACAGAGCGCGCTCTCGCCTCTGGTTAAACCCCTCCGAATTCAATTCTGCAGCCCTTGCGGGGCACGCTCCCGTACCTAGACCGGCAACCTCTCCTGCGCGAAATATCTTGCCCCAAACCCCTGAAAATGTGCGTTAATAGGCATCCGTGCGGTGTTGAGGCATCAGTTAAGAGGGGCGCAGATCCCTGAAACATGCTCAACTTTTTAGTTTCCCTCATTACAGACGATAACGACTATCAGCTTGAACAAGCGGCCTCGGCGCAGGCGGCAGCGCTCAAGCTTGGGGCGAACGTTCAGATCATTTACGCCGGCAACGACGCCGTGCGCCAGACCCAGCAGATTCTCAGCTTTGTGCAGGATCCCGCCAAGCGTCCCACCGCCATTTTGGCCGAACCCGTTGGAACCGGCATGGCGCAGGTTGCCAAGGCTGCGGTGGGCTTCGGCATCGCGTGGGCCATCATCAACACCGATGTCGATTATATTCACGAGCTCAGGCGCAATGCTGCGGTTCCGGTTTTCGCCATGCTTTCCGATCACGAAGCCATCGGGAAAATTCAGGGCCAGCAGATAGGCGCCTTCCTGGGCGACGAGGGATGTGTGCTTCATGTGGAAGGACCATCGGTCCGCGACGTGGCGAAAATACGCACGAAAGGGATGCTCGCGACCAAGCCCGCGCGAGTTACCGTCAAGACTTTGAAGGGCGACTGGACGCAGAACAGCGGCTATCACGCCGCCAAGTCATGGTTGTCGCTGACTACCTCACGGCAACTCCATGTGGGCATGATTGCGTGCCAGAACGATGACATGGCCATCGGCGCACGGCGCGCCTTCGAAGAGTTGGGGAACCTGGAGGAGCGCGACGCCTGGCTTAAGCTGCCCATTACCGGATGCGACGGCGTTCCTCGCACCGGCCAGGAATGGGTTCGCCAGGGGCGGCTGGCTGCCACAGTCATTTCTCCGCCGATCATGGGCAACGCCCTGCAGATGCTGGCCACTTCCTTGAAGTCTGGCTCGCAGCCACCGGAACGCACGCTCGTGGCTCCCAGCTCATTCCCGTCCCTGCAGGAATTGCACAAAATAGCAGGACGCGCGGCGTCAAAGTCATAGGGAGCCGACCGCACAGGGCACCGGTTCTTTACCTCGAACGGACGGAAAAAAGAACGGCTGGCAGTGGTATGCTGCCAGCCGTTTCGTATTTCAGGAGTGGACTCCGTTACCGGCGTCCGCCACCGTGCCCGCCACCACCGTGGAAACCGCCTCCATGAGAGCCGCCACCGTGGAATCCGCCGCCACCGTGTCCCGCTGGTGCTCCATGGAACCCGCCGCGTGCGACTGCCCCGCCGTGGAATCCACCTACAGCACCGCGCCCCACATAGCCACGTCCCGCATAGCCGCGGCCGCCATAATAGCCACGTCCACCGTAATAGCCACGGCCGCCATATCCCCACGCGCGGCCCCAGCCCGGATTACCGTACCACGGACGCCCGTACCAGCCGTTTGCCCGCCCCCAGTACCCCAGCCAACCAGGACCGTGGAACCATGGGCCGGCTCCAACGAACAGGCCGCCCGCAAACCAGTCAGCGCCGTAATAGCCGTAAGGCGCGCAGGCGTAGGGATAATATCCGTAGTATCCATACGCGCAGACCGGCGCTGCACCAATCCCAACGCCCACCGGCCCAACTCCGACTCCGACTGAAACCTGCGCTTGCGAATACGCAAGCGGCATCGCCATCATCACCGCCAGCACCGCCAAATATTTCATGTACCGCATACTCACCTCCCTGGCTTGGGGACCCTCTACCTTGTCCGGTCCGGAAGCCCTTTCCAATCTCGCTACCTATTTGAACGCGATGGGCCCCGAAAAGTTGCGGAAACGGCGCTGGCTGATTTCGGCCATCCTGGTTGAAATCAACCACTTGCGAGGGGAAAGCCCTGTATCCGCGCCTAATCACCGGTTCGCGAGGATTCCCAAATCTCCGGGTGAAGCTTAACATGACGCAAGGTAGAATGCTGCTCTTAGGGGGATACCATGGCAACCACGCAGGTTGGACGGTCCGGGAATGCGGGTCAAAGGAACTAATCGGCTTCGATGAGGCGATGCAGAAGTTGTCTCGCGAAGAGCTTTTCCGATCCACGGTTTATGCCATGAATATCCTCCTGGTGCAGAAGGGCCATTCACACCATAATTCCCTCTTCGCCTCTGGCTCCTTACCTGGCTTAGCCACCGGCCTCCGCCTTTCTGCTTCAGTGATAGATAACGGTTGCCGCTCGTGCGTTTGGCGAGGAAGTTTTACACAGCATTGGATAGGCCTTGCGAGATCCCTTAACGCTCTTTGTTGCCCTAAGCTCCCACCAACTCTCTCTTTTCGCTGGGCTCATACTCCACGATGTAGCCCGCCACGGCGCTGGCGGCGACGGTGAGCGGCGAAGCCAGGTACATCTGCCCTGGGCCGCTGCGGCCGGGGAAGTTGCGGTTCTGGGCGCTGATCACGACCTGGTCGGCGCGCGTTGAAACGCCCGGCCCGGCGTTGATGCAGGCGCCACAACTGGGCTCGATCACTTGCGCTCCGGCCTTTTGGAACACTTCCAGATATCCCTTGCGCAGGCAATAGTTGCGCGTTTCCTGCGATCCGAATTGAATGTAGAACTTCACCGAATCGGCCACGCGTTTGCCGTGCCTGACCGCGTCGGCGAGGACCGCCGCGTACATGTCCATGTCTTCGTTCTTGCCCGCGGTGCAGGTGCCGCCGTAAGCGATCTCGACTGGAACCGGCGTGTTCAGTTCGCGGACATATTTGCCGTTGCCGGGATCTCCGGGCGTGGCCACCATTGGAGTAATCTCAGCCGCATCGAGTTCGATCACGTGCGCGTACTGCGCTCCGGGATCGCTGTAGAGGCCGTCAATCATCGCTTCGGCTTTAGCGCGATTCATGCCGCGGCGCTCATCCAGAAAATCGACCGCTTTCTTGTCAGGCGCGACGATGCCGGTGAAGCCTCCGATTTCCGCCGCCATGTTGGTCATGGTGGCGCGTTCATCCACGCTCAACTCTTCGATAGCCTCGCCTGCGTATTCTATGACCTTGGCCAAGGCCTTGCCGCTGCGCACGTAGTCGAGGCTGAGAATCTTCAGGATGAAATCTTTCGCAGTCACGTTCGCGTGCTTCTTGCCGCGAATCACGATCCGCACCGACTCCGGCACCTTCACCCGCACATCTCTCGTGATCCACGAATTGAACACGTCAGTGGTGCCGATCCCGAAGGCTACGCAGCCGATTGCGCCCACGTGCGGCGTGTGCGAGTCGGAACCAATATTCAACTGGCCGGGCAGCGCGTAGCTTTCGAGCACGATCGAGTGGCAGATGCCTTCCGACCCCTTGCGGTCGGTCAATTCGCCATGCAGTCGGATGCCCTGCTTGGCGGCGAAATCCTGCTGCTTGAGTTTGAGTTGCGTGGCCAGATCGAGCAGACCGATCTTTTTCTTCTCTTCGGAAATCACTTCGTCGAGAAATGTCAGGTGGTCGCGGAAAAACAGAATGCTCGCGGGATCGTTGACCTTCGCGTCTTTGCCCACATAGCGCTCGAAGAAAATCGCGGCCATCGGCGTAACATACTCGTGGCTGAATCGCAGGTCAGCGCGGGCAAAGCCAGTATCACCGGGCTTGACGGAGGCAACGCCGACTTCACTTTTCTCGTTGATCATGTGCCGCGCAAATATCTTCTCGGCCAGCGTCATAGCTCGTGTGGATATAGACTGTGTGGCGCGAGCGCCCCCGCCCGCGTTCTTGCCTGCAAAAGGCAAGATCGCCGGCAAGAATACTTTCCCCTGCAAGCGCGCCACGTTAAACGGAAACAATCCGCCGTACTCGATGACCTGCCGCGTGATCTCGTCCTCGCCAGTGGTGAATTCGCTCAGTGCGATCTCTTCCCCGCCGCGAATGCGGTCGATCAGCGAGAAGTTGGTCGAGGTCAGCAGTCCCAGATTCTGGCAATTCTGCTTGTAAATACGCTCGATGTTTTCCGCGATCACCACACGGATCCCTGCGCACATTTCGGCATAAGGAGACTGCTCGCGGCTCGACCCTTTGCCACGCCGCTTGCCGCTTACCGCGCACACGAAGCCGCCGCGCTTGACGTCCCCGCGGCCGATGGGCGTAACGCTGCCGCACTTCAAACCGAGATACGGGATCTCCCCCAGAGTCTCGTCAAAGTAAAAACAATAATGGGCCGGAGTGATCTCATCGGTCGAAATATCGTCGCGCAGTTTTGGATTGTTCTCGGGATTCGCCGAATCCCAGGGCAGGTCTTCGCCCGCGAGTTGCCGCTTGATGAGTTCCGGATCTTCGGTGAGGAAAAGAATGCGTCCCTGCAGCCGGACGTGGTTCGGGCGCTTTTCGATCTTGCGTTCCAGAAGAGAATCGATCACGTTGACCTGCCAGCGATCTGAAATGGAGGACGGCCGGAAACAGTCTTGGCGGGTCCCCAGCTATTGTAACCCTGCGGTCTGCGAGGGAAAAATCTTGAACCACGGAGGACACAGAGGAGTCTATTTTCGATATTCGCTGGGCACAGGCAGCGGGTCGAGTCCGCGTCCCGCAAAGATTTCCTGGAACTCGTGCAACAGCGTACCGTGCACCAGGCCATTCGATGCCAGAGTCTCGCTGCTGTCGATGTTAAACGGCGATCCGTCGAAGCGACTGACTCTGCCGCCGGCTTCTTCCACTATCAACACACCCGCGGCCGTGTCCCAGGGATTGAGATTGAATTCCCAGAAGCCATCGAAACGCCCGCTGGCCACGTTGCACAAGTCGAGCGCGGCCGATCCCGCGCGCCGCACGCCGTGAGTGCGCAACGTGATCTGGTGATAGAAGTGAATGTTGGGATTCTTGTGCCGCTTGTGGCTGGGAAAACCAGTCGCCACCAGACATTCTTTCAGCTGCGTCGCCTTGGACACATGGATCGGCTGGCCGTTCAGGTGTGCACCTCTTCCCTGCTCCGCGGAGAATAATTCGTCGCGCGTGGGATCGTAGACCACGCCGGCGACGCGTTTTGCGGCGGTGCCTGAGCGATGTTCCAGAGCCATCGACACGCAGAATACTGGATATCCGTGGGCGAAATTCGTGGTGCCGTCGAGCGGATCAACGTACCAGCGGTAGTCGCTACCCTGGTCGTTCAGTCCCTGCTCTTCGCCCAGCACATCATGCGAGGGAAACTGCTGGCTGATGCGTTCCCGGATCAGCTTCTCGGAAGCGCGATCGGCTGCGGTAACCAGATCGGCGTCGCCTTTGTATTCGATCTTGAGGCCCTGCTGGAAATATTGCATGAGCAACGCACCGGCCTCGCGAGCAAAGGCCGACATGGAGGGAAGAAAGCTCTCGGGATGGCTTGCAGTGGATGACATTGGTTTAAAGGCTTCCGGCTCTCGGCTGCCGGCTTCCGGAATTCAAGATCAGTCAGCGAATACAGGGGCCGCACTCGCACGTTGCGGAAGCCCGAAGCCAGCCGATTCACTTTCTCTTGCCGCCATCTTCCGCGATGTACATGATCTCGTGCTTGAAGATGAACAGATTGGGCGCGCCCTCGCGGGTCAGCCGCACCATACTCTTGTCGTAATACTCGATCCATCCGTGAAAGACCTGGCCGTCCAGCAGTTTGACCGAGACCGGCTTCTGCTTCTCCCCCAGCGCCTTGAGGAATGCCGCCTCCTCGAATGTATCTTCGGGTGGGGGCGTCCGGCTGCGCTTGGCGGCGTTAGGATTCCCGGGAGGAGTGCGGATAGGCATGCAGGCATTGTACACAATGGAATGAAGCTGGCGGCGCGTGAGCAGCATTGGGTGAAGAGGTGGAAGAAGAGGGATGAGCAGCGGCCCGCGGGAGTACAATGCCTGAAGTCTTTTCCCTTCCGGCAGGAGGCACACCGTGAAGAAATCGGCTGCGCTGTCACTCCCATTCATGCTTGGACTGTTCGTCCTAGGATTGTTCGTCGCGCTGGCAACTCCGCAGAGCACCCATCACTATCCCACGCCTCCGGAAACCATGGATACCACGCCCGCCGACAAGGAGCAGCAGCCCGCGATTTCCCCCCGCGTGAATCTCGAGCAACTGCAGCGCGAAGCCGACGACCTGGCGCGCACCGCCCAAACCATTCCGACGGATGTAGCCAGCGTCCGCAAAGGCATGCTGCCCAAAGACGTGATCGAAAAGCTTAA
>JBEKOS010000281.1:0-6244 GCA_049521535.1 Terriglobales bacterium
AACCGTCGCTCGCATGCGCTGGACTTCGGGACGCTGACTTCCACACCATCCCTGCGCGTAAGCAATGAAGAAACGCTGTGCCGGGGCGAAACCATCAATGGGAGCCAGTTTCTTTCCGTGCATGGTTGTCTCCCACGCCATGTAGGCCAGCAGCAGGCCGCCCAGATCGGCTACGTCCTCGCCCAGCGTGAGTTTGCCGTTAATCTTTACGTCGTCCACCACGACGTAGCTGGAGTATTGGTCGGAAATACAGGCCGTGCGCTTTTCGAATTCTTTGGCGTCCGCTTGCGTCCACCAGTCACGGAGGTTGCCGTTGGCGTCATACTGGCGTCCTTCGTCGTCAAAGCCGTGCGTCAGTTCATGTCCGACGGTTGCGCCGGTTTGGCCGTAGTTACTGGCGTCGTCGGCGCGAGGATCAAACAGCGGCGGTTGCAACACGCCGGCGGGGAAATTGATCTCGTTCATTGCCGCATCGTAGTTGGCGTTGACCGTGGGAGGCGTCAAATACCATTCGCCTCGCTCCAGCGGCTTCCCGATCTTGGCTAACTGCCGGCGAAACTCGAATTCATTCGCGCGTTCGCCATTGGCGAGCGCCTCGCCGCGCACGATTTTGAGCGCCGTGTAGTCGCGCCATTTGTCCGGATAACCAATCTTATTGGTCACCGCGTGCAGTTTGATCAGCGCTTGCTTTCTGGTTTCATCGGACATCCAGGGCAGTTGCTCGAGGTCCTGCTGCATGGCCGATTCGATACTTTCGACCATCTTGAAGGCGCGCTGCTTGGCTTCGGGGCTGAAGTACTTGGCGACGTAGGCCTGACCGAGTGCTTCGCCCAGGGCACGGTCGGTGAAACGCACACAGCGCTTCCATCGGGGCTGCAGTTGCTTGGCACCGGTAAGCTTTTGGCTGTAGAAGGCAAAATCTTCGTCAACGAAAGCCTGCGGAAGCCAGCGTGCCTGAGAATGCAGCAGATGCCAGCGGAGATAGACCTTCCATGCAGTCAAGGCCTCTCCGTTTAGCTGAACCTCGAGGGTCTTGAAGAAGCCGGGCGAGGCCACGTTGAGCGCAGTCACGGCCTGCAGATCGAACGCGGCGAAGTAGCGGTCCCAGGGAAACGACGGCGCCAACGCCTGCAGGTCGGCGCGCGTCATTTTGTGATACACCGCGCTGGGATCGCGACGCTCGACGCGGGTCATCGATCCTTTGGCGAGCGCAGTTTCAATCCGTATTACCGTTTGCGCGTTTTCCCTGGCCAAATCCTTGTTGTCGCCGAGCAGTTCGAACATCCTCTGCACGTGGGCAGCATAGTCCTTGCGCATCTGCTCCGAGCGGGCATCGTTCTTGAGGTAGTAGTCCCGGTCCGGCAGACCCAGGCCCCCTTGGTCCAATGCCGCGATGGTCTGCGATGAGTCTTTGGCGTCCTGTTCAGCGGTCAGCGAGAACAGAGCTGACTGCCCGAAGTAGATTCCGAGGTCCTTAGGATGAAAATAAGCGAGGAAGTCCGCCATATCCGCTAGTGACTTGATGTCCTCAATACGCTTCAGGTTCGGCTGCAGAGGCACGATGCCGGCGGCATCTATGGCTGGTTCGTCCATACAGGCGCCGTAGTAGTCGCCGATCTTCTGATCGGTGGCCGACCGCCGAGCCGAAGGTGCCGCCGCGGTTTCCAGAATCTGGCGCAAGATAAGGCGATTGTCGTCCTGCAACTTCGAGTAAACGCTCCAGGAAGCCTGGTCGAGCGGTATGGGATTGTTCTTGACCCAACCGCCACAGGCGTAGGAGAAGAAATCAGCACACGGATCAATCGCCACGTCCATTGACGCGGGATCGACCATGCGGGCGTTTGTGGAAGGGCCGATCTGCGCCGTCGCTGACAGCGCCAGAAGAAGTGCAGTCCCAGAGAGTAAGGCTAGACGCATTAAGGGCTCCAGTGATCAATGCCAATCAAAATCCAGTTCCAGAATGATTGTAGAATGAAAGCCTAGGCAGCTTTTTCAACAATCATCAGCTTTTGATACAACGCCGGCTGCGAACGGGCACTCTATTCAAAGTTGACAGCGATGGTGACGATTCCCGCCACAGCTTCTGCCATTTCGGCAACTGCCGTTATGCGCAGAGCCAAGAATAGCTGCCTAAGATCCGAATGCTTGCGACGCCGGGTGGCGATCCAGGCCCTGAGCGTTGTTCTGCTTGCCATGTGTACCGAGTTGCTGCTTCCGCTACCAATGCCGGCGCAACTTGGGCCGGCTGAACTTTCTGCGTATGAAGGCCAGAATGTCTCCTCGGTGGTGCTCGCCGGACGTCCCGAACTGGACACCGCCAAATTCCTGTTGCTGGTGGAGCAGCAGGCTGGCGAGCCATTTTCAGAAGACAAGGTGAAAAGTTCAGTTGCGGCGCTGAAGGCGACGAACCAGTTCAAAAACGTAAAATCGGAACTCCTGCCGGAAGCCAATGGGGTGCGCGTTCTATTTATCCTCGAGCCGGCGATATACATCGCTATGTATAGCTTCCCGGGCGCTACCCGTGAATTCCAATACTCGCGGCTGCTCCAAATTGCAAATTATCAGGCGGAACAGCCTTACGCCGGTGACCGCATATCCCAGGCGCAGGCCGCCTTGCGCGAGTTTTTCAGCCGCAACGGATTTTTTCAGGCAGACGTAAAGCCTGACGTGCAGATCGACGCGGCTCACGGGCTGGTAAATGTGGCTTTCGTTACCAAACTTGGCCGGCGGGCGCGCTTTGGGGAGATTGACATCGCCGGGGCTACGCCCGGGGAGACGGCTCGCCTGAAGGAAGCTTTGCGTACCAAAATCGCGGTATTGCGTGCCAGTTCCATCAAGCCCGGAAAGCTCTATACGCTCGGACGAATTGAGAGGGCCACGAGCTATATGGAGGGACTGGAGAGCAAGCAAGGCTTCCTCACGGCGCAGGTGAAATTTGTCGCCGCAGAATACGACCCGGAAACCAATCTCGCAGATTTGAAATTTACGCTCAAGAGCGGGCCCATCGTACGAGTGAGCGTGCAAGGCCTGCACTTGTTCCCCTGGACCCGGGATACCCTGATTCCCATGTACAAGGAGCGCAGCATAGACAGTGACATGGTCGACGAGGGCCAGCGCAATCTGGCTTCTTATCTGCAATCCAAAGGATACTTCGACGCCCAGGTGAAAGTTGACCAGCAACAGCAGGGCAACACTGAGACGGTGGTCTACCAGGTCACGCGGGGAAATCGCAGCAAAGTGGGGAACATTACCATTACCGGCAATAACAAGATTCCGGAGCGCGAACTGCTGACGCTAATCCCAGTCCATAAGAAAATCAGCTACGTGCCTTTTTCCCATGGCCACTTCAGCCAGCAACTGCTGCAGACCAGCGTCAAGAATCTTTTGCAGTTGTACCGCAACTCGGGATTCAGCGACGTGAAAATAACTTCTGAAGTAAAGACCGACGCCAGGGAGAATTTGCTGGTTACGTTCTGGGTGGACGAGGGGCCGCAGGACATGGTTACGGAGTTGCATATCTCGGGGAACAACTCCGTGCCCGCGGATAAACTAAGCCCGCAGGGCCTGAAACTCGGCCCGGGCAAGCCGTACTCGGGAACGCTGGTGCGGGATGACCGCAACAATATTCTTGCGGAGTATCTGCGCAGAGGTTACCTTTCTGCGAACTTTCAATCCAAGGCCAAAGCTGACAAGCAGGATCCACATAAAGTGACGGTAACCTACGAAATCTATGAAGGGCCGCAGGTAATCACGGCGGACATAGTTACGGTGGGGCGCCAGCACACGCAACAGTGGTTGATCGACCGGGCACTGCGCATTCGCAAGGGCGCGCCGCTCTCAGAGAACAATGTGCTGGCGTCCGAAACGAAACTCTATGGCCTGAATATATTCGACTGGGCGTCTATTGATCCGCTGCAGCCGGTAACGGACCAGCCGCGCGCTGACGCCATTGTCAAAGTGCACGAAGCTAAGCCCAACACGATTACCTATTCGGTTGGCTTTGAAATCATTAATCGCGGCGGCAGCGTACCGGCGGGAACGACGCCGGTTACGCCCGTCCCAACCGGTTCGGCCCTCAATAATTTTGTCACCAGTGAAAAGACGTTTTATGGGCCCCGAGGCACGTTCTCATACACCCGCAACAACGTCTTCGGACTTGCACAGTCCTTTTCGGTGGGCGGATTCGCCGGCAGGCTCGACCAGCGTTTTCAAGGTACATATTCCATACCATATGTTCACGGGTCAGATTGGCAGATGAGTGGCACTTTGTCGGGCGAGCATAGCAGTCAAAACCCGATTTTTTCCGATGACACCGCCAATGTTGGCATTCAATTCCAACACAACCTGAACTTGAAGAAAACCAAGGCCGTGTTCTTGCGTTACGATGGCCGCTATACCTACCTTACGACACTGGTGATCCCTGAACTGGTGCCCCCTGACCAGCGTCGTGTACTGCTTTCGGGTCCGACTGCGTCTTTCGTCTCCGATACGCGCGATAATCCTCTGGACGCACATCGCGGTTTCTACAGTTCCTATGAGATCAGCATATATCCGAAGCAATTGGGCTCCAATTTCAGCTATGCCCGATTTCTGGGTCAGTCGGCGTACTACCGGAAGCTGCCCCTCGGCGGAGTCATCTGGGCCAACAGCATCCGGCTTGGCCTCGCTCAACCGATTGAGGGCAGCGAGGTCCCGATTAGCGAAAGCTTTTTCTCCGGGGGCGGCAGCACGCTCCGGGGCTTTTCGCTGAACACTGCCGGCCCGCAGCGCCCCATCCAGGTGTGCAGTCAAACGGATTCGTCCGACTGTTCGGTCATTAACGTACCGGGTGGAGGCGACCAGTTGTTTATCCTGAATTCAGAGTTTCGCATTCCGGTGCCCATTAAGAAAGGACTTGGCATCGTGACCTTTTATGATGGCGGGAATGTTTTCGGGCATATCGGTTTCCACGGCGGGTGCGGGGTCACCGAGCACGAGGAAGGGGTATTCCAGGGTTGCAAGTACACTAACACGGTTGGCCTTGGCGCGCGCTATGACACTCCACTGGGACCACTTCGAGTTGATGTTGGGCGCAACCTGAATCCGGTACCTGGACTTACACCGACTCAGTATTTCATTACGCTAGGGCAGTCATTTTAGAAGTACTCAGTACTTAGTTGTCAGTTGGAAGAAGTAAGTACTCGGTTGGCGGTCATCAGGTTGGGCACGAGCAGCCGCATTGGGTTACAGTTGGAAATCGTGTAATGCGAACGTTGTCCCCGACTATCGAAATCCGTGAACCGACGACTGAGTACAGTGTGCCGACAACTGAGTACTTTCAACTGAGCACTTAATACTGTTCTCATGTCTTGGAAAAGAACAATACGCTGGTTCGCGGCCATCGTCGCAGGCCTGATATTGGTGGCGATTGTCACCGTAGCAGTGCTGTTGCACAGCGCTCGCTTTCATCAGTATGTGTTGAGCACCGCAGAGCGGATTGCCACGGAGAAGATCGGCGCCCCGGTCACCGCGCAGGACTTCGTTTTGCATTTTGAATCCCTTGGCTTGGATCTTTATGGCGTGCGCGTGCTGGGAGCGAATGGTCCTGCCTATCCGCCGGTGCTGCAGGTGGACCATATAGGCGCGGGATTTAAGATCATCTCCATCCTAAAGCGCGATTTGCGGCTGAACCACCTGCAACTCGATCATCCGGTGGTTCATCTTACTGTGGATGCGCAGGGCAACTCTAACCTTCCCACACCGGAGCCGAGCGGCGGCAGCCAAACCGACGTCTTTGCCCTGGCGGTGCAGGACGCCCGTCTCGACCGCGGTGAAATCTACTATAACAATCGAAAGAGCGCATTAGACGCTGATCTGCACGCCCTGGCCATCCGAACGCAATTCGACAATCTCAACCCACGCTATTTTGGCACGTTAGGCTACCGCGAAGGGCATCTGCGCTATGACGATTTTGATCCCATCCCCCACGACTTGGACGTGCAGTTCGAAGCAACCCGGCAAGAGTTTACTTTTAACAAAGTTGAACTCGCGAGCGGGCCGTCCCACTTGAGCTTGACGGCAACCTTGGAAAGCTACGCGCAGCCGCAGGTGCAGGGAAATTATCTCGCGTCGATCGATACCGATGAGTTTCGCAAGGCAATGAAGATGCCCTCTTTGCCCCGCGGCGCCATTCAGGTGAAGGGCACGCTGAATTATCGGACCGACCCAAATCGCCCAGATCGTCCATTCATTGAAACCGTAACAG
>JBEKOS010000282.1:0-9014 GCA_049521535.1 Terriglobales bacterium
AAGCCCGCGCCGGAAAGTCTGCATTCGAGCCATGTCGCGCATGATTGATTTGATTCGGGGTTCGGCCGTGCCCGCCAGCCTGATGCGGACGGCAGCGCGCGGTGCCTTGTCTCTGCCGTCCGCAGAGATGCTTGAGATCCTTGTGATGCTCGCGCCTCACTCGATCTTTGGCCAGGAGGCTCAATTCACGCTGGCCGCCTGGGACGAGGCAGACGTGCTAGCCGTGGTTGCCGATCCGAAATCGCCGACGGCCATAGTCGATTACTTCAGTGCCTTCACCAACCTCCGTCCCGGTCTCGCACCGCATCTCCTGGGAAATCCGGCCGTCTCTCCCATGCGCCTGGCTGAATGGGCTCAATCGGGTTCGCGCGATCTGCTGACGCTTATGCTGGAAAGCGAGCGGGTGCAAGATGAAGGCCGCGTACTGCGCGCCCTGGTGGTGAATCCGAAGCTCGAGGAGCACGAGCGGGTGCAAATCCAGGCGCGGCTGGAACGCCTAAGCGGCCTGATCAGCGATGCTCCCGGTGAGGATGTTCTGGAGCCCGAGCTCAGCGAGTACCTGCTGAAGCACGCCGCCGAGATTGCCTCGGAAGAAGGAAGACCCTTTATGCTGGTTGATCCGACCGAGGAGGAAAAAATCGAAATCGCTGCGGCTCTTGGATTGGCGCACCCGGTGACTGCTACCACCGTAGCGGCTCAGGCGCTGGCTCAGACCGTGAAGAAGGATCGCGAACGCCTTTCGCCCGTGCAAAAGATCGCCAAAATGTCCGTGGGCGAACGCGTGCAGCTTGCCTATCGGGGCTCGCGCGATGAGCGCTTTATCCTGATCCGTGATGGCGCCCGCATTGTCTCTGCCGCGGTGCTCGAATCGCCCAAAGTCAACGAATCGGAGGCCGAAGCCTACGCGAGCATGAGAAACGTTGGCGAGCATGTCTTGCGTATCATTTCGATGAAACGGAGATTCATGCGTCGGTACCCGATCAAGCGCCTGCTCGTATCGAATCCGCGCACTCCCACCAGCGTAGCCATGCCCCTGGTCAAACAATTGCTGCTTGCCGATTTGCGCCGCCTGCAGATGAATAAGGATATCAGCGATACCGTCCGCCACTTTGCCTTCAAGATCTTTAAGGACAAGAGCGCGGCCCGCAGGTGAAGCCACCAGGCCACGAAGAGCAACTGATTGTTACTGATCTGAAGAGAACTAAAGGTTTTCTGCTGGTGCGCAAGAATCCGTGGCTAAAATAGCTGTGATGACCGAATCTGAGGAAATTGCCGACTTGCTGCAGCGCGCCAGGACCATCGCCGTAATCGGCCTCTCCGACAGCCCGTTGCGCCCCAGTTATGGAGTCTCGTCCTACATGCAGGCCCATGGCTATCGCATTATCCCCGTCAATCCCAAAATCAAGGAAGCGCTGGGCGAAAAAGCATACCCCACTCTCGCCGCAATACCCGCCGAAGAAAAAATCGACATCGTTGACATCTTCCGCCGCTCCGAGTTCGTGCCGGAAATCGTTGACGAAGCTATTAAGCGAAAGGTTCCCGCCGTGTGGATGCAGGAGGATGTAATCCACCCGGGCGCAGCAGCTAAGGCACGCGCCGCCGGAATGTTCGTGGTCATGGATCGCTGCATCTTAAAGGAACACCGGAAGAAGCTGCGATGAAAACCAGGTCCAATCGAACTTGGTTCGTTGAGGGCAGGCGCTCCAGCCTGCAGGGGTCGGTCGACTAAATGTTCTCATGCACTACAATGGTTAAGTTTCCGGACCGTGGCGAGGGAACAGCCCAAATCAACCCGCGGCCGCACTGATGTGAAGGAGAAAAATTGATGCGAAGACAAGCCCTCTGCATTTCACTGTTATCGATCGTACTGGCCGCCGCGGCAGCGGCGCAGTTGCCCTCGCAGTTTGCCGCCGATTTCAAGTTTGCATCACCCAAAGGAGGAGCAGGCTCCGGCAAGATGTTCTTCGGCGGTGAAAAGTACCGGATGGAGATGAATATGATGGGGCACGACATGATCATGATCGCCGACATGAAAAAGAAAGTCGTTGACATGGTGATGGTGGAGCAGCACATGTACATGGAAAACAGCACCGAGGGATCCGGTCCGCGCCGGGGGCCGGACTGGCATGCGTACGACGCCTCCAATCCTTGTGCGAACCAGCCGGAAATGACCTGCAAGAAGGTTGGCGAGGAAACAGTCAATGGTTTCAGTTGCGACAAATGGCAATTCACGAGCACGGGCAAAGGCGCCGGTAAGGATCGCACAGTCTGGATAGATCAGAAAACCCACATTCCCGTCAAGTCGGTCGATGCTGACGGTGGGACATTCGAAATGACGAGTATCAAAGAGGGGGCGCAAAACCCCAGTCTTTTCGAAGTGCCCGCCGGCTATACGAAAATGGACATGGGCAACATGATGCAGAACATGGGGAAGCCGCATTAATTCAGGGCGATGCGTCAGCATTAAGAGAAGACGATTCAGAACCTCGGGGACCCGGCGACGCCGCGACCAAAGCGCGCTGTGGTCCCCGAATCGTTAAGCAGTATCTTTCCACCAGGCCACTATCCGGGCAGGCAGATTCCTGCCCATGTGCATGTTAGTCTTTGGGGCGGCGGCTATCCGTTTCAGTACGCCGACGAATTGCTGTTTGCGGATGACCCTCTGATCTCGGCTGAGGAGCGCCAGCGCGCAGCGGCGGCCGGTAAATTCAGCACTCGGTGTTTGCCGATGAAGGATGCAGGCGGTACTTGGCATTGTGCGCTGGTGCTACGCGTGAGCACGGTCACAAATTATTACGGCGACCAGACGCCGCCGAAGTAAGCCATCAGGCGGCGCTCGCATTTCGTGGCTTCACGAATTTGCCGGCGACAAAAGCAAACAGGCCAATTACCACTCCGGAGATCAATCCAATTACCGGTCCCACCAGGACCATCGTGACCCTGGGCGGCAGCGGCGCAGCTTGCATCCTGGCCGCCTCCTCCGCAGCTTGAAGATCAGATTCCAGTTCATATAGGTCCCGCAAATTGTCCTATGCTGTGGGCAGCATAGCTTACATGGCGCCACGAAAGGAAGCCAAATACGCCGATTCCTGCGATATCCTCACCGCATCTTTGACGAATGGTGCGTATGCAATGAAGGACTTTAGTAAGCTCAGCGAGAAAGAGATTCTTGCCCTGGCGATTAGGCTCGAAGAGGAAGACGAGCGGGTCTATGCCGACTATGCGGACGGGCTGCGCGAAAAATTTCCGGCCACGGCGGCGGTTTTTGACGCCATGCGCGGAGAGGAAACTGGTCATCGCCAGCGACTGCTGGATCTGTTCCGTCAAAAGTTTGGTGAGCACATTCCGTTGATCCGCCGCCAGGATGTCAGGGGATTGGTCGCCCGGCAGCCTCTATGGCTGGTTCGTCCGCTGGGGATCAACAAGGTGCGGCACCAGGCCGCCGCGATGGAATTGGAAATGCGCCGGTTCTATGAACGGGCCGCCGCCCGCGCCGAAGACGCCAGCGTGCGCCGACTGCTTGATGACCTTGCCCAGGAAGAGCAGGCTCATAAGAAGCGCGCCGAAGACTTAGGAATGGAAAAACTGAGCCCCGCTGTCCAGGTGCAGGAAGCGGAAGCCCAGAGGAGATTATTCCTGCTTCAGGTGGTTCAGCCGGGGCTTGTCGGGTTGATGGATGGATCGGTGTCAACGCTGGCGCCTGTCTTTGCCGCCGCTTTTTCCACCCGAAATACGTGGACGGCTTTTGCGGTTGGCCTCGCTGCTTCCCTCGGCGCTGGCATCAGCATGGGATTCGCGGAGGCATTGTCCGACGACGGTAACCTCACGGGTCGCGGGCATCCCTGGGCTCGGGGCATGATTACTGGCGCGATGACGACGTTGGGCGGCATCGGCCACACCCTGCCCTACCTGATACACGACTTCCGCATTGCCACGATCATCGCGGTGATCGTGGTTCTCGCGGAACTGGGGACGATCACCTGGGTGCGGCATCGCTATATGGATACGCCTCCGCTTACAGCGGCCTTCCAGGTGATGCTTGGGGGTATTCTGGTTTTTGCCACCGGGGTTCTGATAGGCACTGCGTAAGCGGGACTTGCCATGGGCTTACTGGGATTGAAGCGATTGGAACTCCTTTAGAGTCTTCTTCTGGCGACCATCGTCGTCAAAATTGGACGGCGCAAGCCATTGTTCGAGGGCGGCTTTGCGCGCCGGCCACTCGGAGTTCAGCATGGCGAACCAGGCTGTATCGCGATTGCGCCCCTTGACAATCATATGCTGGCGGAAGATGCCTTCCAGGGTAAACCCCAGGCGCGTAGCGGCGCGGTGCGAGGCGGCATTTAGCGCGTTGCATCTCCATTCGTAGCGGCGGTAACCCAACTCCTCAAAGGCATATCTAGCCATCAGGTACATGGCTTCGGTTGCCATTGCGGTTCTCTGCAGTTTGGGAGAGTATACGATGCTGCCAATCTCGATGGTGCGGTGCGCGGGCTCGATTCGCAAATAGCAACAAAGGCCCGTGACTTCGAATGAGGTCTTGTCCACGATCGCATACGCCACGCGGTCAGCGGCTGCCACCATGTTGTGCAGATACGCGTCGAACGCGGCCCGATCCGCAAAAGGACCGGCAAGCAAGTAGGTCCAAAGTTCATGGCGTCCGAGCGTATGGGTATATAGAGGCTTCGCGTCCGCGACGGCATTGAGGGGGCGAACGATTACCGTGCGGCCTTCCAGGGTCACGCGCTCAGGCCACCTTGCCGGTGGCATTTCGGGCAGTATCTCGCCGAGAAGTTGCGCTGCGCCGGTCTTCGCCATCTGGTTCTGAATGCCCTCGCCGAATTCACGTTTTACCGCAAATTTACAGCGCCACAGACTTCAATCTACTAGAGTATAAAGAGGTTTGCTTTCAAGCCCTACACCTCACGAATGGACGGCGAGCCGGCAAGCGTTCCAAATGAAATCTTTGCCAAAGTCGGGTGTGGTCTCCTGGGGACTGCCCATTGCGCTCGCGAGCGTGCTGGTCACGCTGGCGGTCTTGCAATACCGATGGAGTGCCGAGGTGAGCGAAGCGACCCGCTCACGCATGCGTGCCAATCTGCAGAGCGCGCTCATAAACTTCCGTCAGGACGTCTCCCGGGAACTTGCGACGCTGTGCGTGGAAATGGAGACCGATTCGGCAACGCCCCCAGACGCTCCGGACCTTGCCCATAAGCTGCAACACTGGCAGCGCATGAGTCCTCACCCGGGATTGGTCGCGAGCATTTACCTTTGGGATGGAACTAGTCAGGATACGGCGCAGCTTCTTCACCTTATGCCCTCCGAATCCAGATTTGAACGGATTTCCTGGCCCGAGGATTTTTCCAGCCTGCGAACGTACCTGACTTCCCGGCGCCCGGAATTTGAGCCGCCTGAACCGGGAACCGAACTGCATAGGCTGCCTCCACCACGCGAACATGACGGGCGCATGGGCGGACCAGTGCAAATCGATGAAGCTATCCCTGCGATACTCATGCGCGCCGGTCGCGGTCCCGGCATGGGCTGGATCGTGATTCGATTTGACCGTAAGAGCCTCGAGAGCACTGTATTTCCCCAGTTGGTAGAACGCCAGTTTGGTGATCCCCAAACTTCTGAATACGAGGTCGCTGTCCTCTCCGTTGCCGGACCGGAAGCCGGTGACCGGCAGGATGTGCTTTACGCCTCAAATGCAGCGCTTGCAGCCAGCCCACAGGGTGGCGCCGACGCGCGCATATATATGTTTGGACCTCCATTTTCCGGTGACAGATATCGCGTGCGTTCGCCCAATGGGCCGTGGAACCCAATGAACGGCCCGGGTCGCGATTTTCTTCCTGGGCAGCCGGTTCGGATCGAGCCGGTGCGTTACAGCGTGGAATCGGGCAGCCATTGGCAGATCATTGCCAGGCACCGAAGCGGTTCGGTAGAGGCCGCGGTAGCCGGAATGCGGCGCCGTAGTCTGGCCATGAGCTTTGGCGTGCTCCTTGTGCTGGGCGTGTCAATGGCGCTGTTCATCGCCAACAGCCGGCGCGCCAGCAGGCTGGCGGCGCAACAAATGGATTTCGTGGCCGCGGTCTCGCATGAGTTGAGGACTCCGTTGGCCGCCATCCTTTCCGCCGCAGAGAACCTCGCCGATGGCGTGGTTGAAAACCCGCAGCAATTGGTTCGTTATGGCAATTTGATCAAGAACCAGGCCAGGCAACTCAATCATCTGGTGGAGCAGGTGCTCGGCTTTGCCGCAGTGCGAAACTCTGGTGTCAACATGGCCCGGCGCCCGGTCGAGGTCGGCGCCGCCATTGACGAGGTCCTCGACGGAATGGCAAGTGTGCTCCAGTCCTCAGGAATTCGCGTCGAGCGGCAAGTCGAGACGGATCTACCATCCGCTGCTGCCGATCCGGCGGCTCTGTCTCAATGCTTGCAGAACCTGATCACCAACGCGGTCAAGTATGGGGGCCAGAGCGGATGGATGAGAATTCGAGCCTGGCGACAAGAGCCGTCGCACGAGGTCAATATCACGGTTGAAGACCATGGCATGGGAATTGACCGTGGAGAACTTAGGCAGATTTTTGAGCCCTTCTATCGCAGTCCGGCCGTGGCCGCGGCGCAACTGCATGGCACTGGACTTGGTCTTACCTTGGCAAGGGAGTTTGCGGAAAGCATGGGCGGGCGAATCACTGTCGAAAGCGAACTGGGAAAGGGCTCGGCCTTCACGATCCATTTGGCCGCGGTACCTGATTCCGCCCCTGAGGCGATTGCTGTTTCCAGCGAATATATCCGATCCTGAGGCCGTGTATGAAAGAGCGTTTCCTGCTGGTCGAAGACGAAGAGGCGCTGCAAATTACGCTGACCGACCGCCTCCGAAGCGAGGACTACGAGGTGGAGTGCGCCTCGGATGGCGAAGAAGGTTATGAAAAGGCGCTGCACGGCGATTTCAACCTCATCCTGCTGGATGTCATGCTGCCCAAAAAAAGAGGCTTCGATGTCTGTCGCGACCTGCGCAAAGCCGGAATAGCGACCCCAATCATCATGCTGACGGCGCGCGGAGAGACCGTGGACAAAGTCCTGGGCCTCAAGATCGGCGCTGACGACTATGTGACCAAGCCCTTCGAGATGATCGAGCTCCTGGCTCGAATTGAAGCCCAATTGCGGCGCGTTTCCATCCCGCCTCCTAATCATGGGCAGGTTCATCGATTCGGCGAAATCGAAGTTGATATTGCGGGCACGCGAGTGACCCGCAAGGGAAAAGAAGTTCCGCTTGCCGCCCTGGAATTTCAGTTACTTCGTTATTTCGTAGAGCACCCCGGCGTCACGTTGTCTCGCGCCGTCCTGCTTAAGGAAGTCTGGGGATACAACGCCGATGCCTATACCCGCACAGTGGATGTGCACGTGGGAAACCTCCGGCAAAAGCTCGAGCCTGATCCCAGGAAACCGACACTTCTGGTAACGGTTCTTGGCCTCGGTTACAAGTTCAATCTCTGAATTCGCCAGCGCCCGCCGCGAGATCACCCTCTCGTTCCCATTGATCTTACCCAGACTTTACATTGACCTTACCCATGTAAATGCCTGTTTCCGTTAGGGTTAACTTTGCACGACGGGATGGAGGGACAAAATGGGAACACTAATCAATGCCTTTGAGCAGTACCAGATACCGCAGAGAGTGGCGGAACCAGCGCGGGTTCGCGCGATCCTGGTGGATGGATCTCCAGAATATCCGGCGGTCGCCATGGCCTTGCTTGACTTCCATGAAGTGGTAGACCTGGTGGGGCGCGCCGCCAGCACCGAGGAGGCAATAGAATTGGCCGTCGACCTTCGACCGGATCTGATTCTGGTGGATCTGGACATGCAGTTCGCGGAATTTTTGATTGCCTTCATAGCTTTGTCGCCTGACCTTTCGGATTTGAAGGTGGTCGGAGTCGCAAAGGGGCACGAGCTGACTGCGCGGGCGGCAGAGCTCGTCGTGAGCGTCAGTGCGCTGATCAGCAAAGCCAACCTTCGTGAGGAGTTCCCCAGGATTTTGAAAGTGCTTTTCAATGTGGAGGCGGCCAGGCATCGGCAGCCATCACTGAGTCCGCAATGAAACTATCCTCGCGGCTTGAGGACTGTCTCGAACAAGTTTTTCAGTCAACCATGATCACAACCTGAAATGATCGATCAACCAATTGAAGGAGAAGACAATGAAGGCATTACTTACCATGCTGCTGGCCATGCTGATTACGATTCCGATGCTCGGCCAGGCGCCACCAGCTCCACCCAACCCTGCTGAGCGGACTGAGCATCACGTCAAGATGTTGACCACGTTGCTGAGCCTGACCTCGGCACAGCAGGCACAAGCAACCACGATCTTCCAGAACGCCGACCGTGCGGAGGATCCCATCCACCACAGCATGAAGGCCGCTCATGACAGTCTACGAACTGCAATCCGAAACAACGACTCGGCCGGGATTGATCAGGCGGCGGCGCTGATCGGCCAATATTCCGGGCAGATGGCATCCACCCACGCGAAGGCTGAAGCCGCGTTTTATCAGATACTGACTCCCGAGCAGCAGACAAAGTTGTCTGAGTTCGAAAACGAACAAAGAGGTCCGTTCGGCGGACCGGAAGGTATGCATGGTCCGGGCCTTCACTGAGGCCCTGGCGTCGAAAGCATGGGTCGGCGGCGCCGGCCCATGCTCTTGCATAGAGCGAGAATTCGCAAACTTGCATAAGTGCCCGCATGCCTTGTTGGAACTGGTGAGCCGGATGGTCGATGAATTTCACTAGAATCGAGGATTTACTGCTCGTTTCGCCATACGGAACAAAGATTTCGTTTGCATCCATCGTCTCTGCTACTCCTCTGCCTTAGCCACACGCTCGCCGTCGTCTCGGCGGCCACACAAAAATAAATTTGTTCACAACAGCGAGGGATGCTGTATACTCCCCAACATCCGAAAATCAAGCGGCATTCCAGACCAAATTAGGATGCCCAAATGCTAAGGAGAGAGCACTGTGAAGGATTCCCCCGC
>JBEKOS010000283.1:0-6205 GCA_049521535.1 Terriglobales bacterium
AGGAATACGCCGGTGGAGGTAATCAGCAACATGATCAGCGAGAAGATCTGAATGCCATGATGAGCGCGCTCCGCCTTGCCAAGGTTAATGACAATGAAGTCCTGGGCGGTAGGCAGGTAGGCGCGCAATAACCGGACAATCACGTCGTACATCCGTTGCGAATGGAAGACCCTCCGAACCACCGTCATCAGCAGCACAAGAAACGGGAAAAACGAGAGGATGGCGTTGGCCGCCACGGAAAAGGCGAAGGTGTGAACATCGGTTTGCATCAGGTACTTCAGGGTGGGGAATGCGCCAACTCGCAAGCGATGAAGGGCATAAGCGGCAAAGCGCGGGCCGTACGCGATGAATTCCGGCTCTGGCGGCATCGGCGCGACGTCAGAGGCGGGGCTTTCACTTGACTCGTGCCTGGGCCGTTGAATCGTTGGGCCGGGTTCGGCTGATCCTGGTTTGAGGCTTGAATCCATTGGGAACACTCGGGATCAAAACTCAGGACTTGGCACTTGTGCGGGCAGCGAGTTCTGTGTCTGAGCAGACTTCGATACCCAATGTAGCGCAAAATATTGCTGTTTCAGGCGCATAGAAGTCCCTATCTAGCGTACAGATAATGTCAGCTTCCCCGAGCACCGCAGTTTGCAGAACGTAAATGTCATTAGGGTCGCGCATCGACACAGGTAGTGAATGCTCTAGTTCCACTGTCTCACAGATGCCCCGCAGGAATTGAACGTAGGCGTGGATCTGTTCTTCGGTTAGCTTGAGGAGGGCCTGCAGCCGGGGATAACGAAGCACACGCGCGAGCTCAACGAGCAATTCGCGACTGGTCAACAGCGTATGGCCTTTCTCAATCAGTGTCAGCAAGAGTGTTCGGGCAGGTCCGCGAGAGCGTTCATTTGCCCTCACCAAGACATTGACATCGAGGAGGACTCTCACCGGAATGTCCGGTAGGCCGGTCGACTGGAGCGCAACGCTTCGTCGATCACCTCATCAGCCTGCTCATGAGAAACCGCTTCTTGCTGGCTATCGATTTGAGCAAAATAGGCCTTCAACCCGTCGAGTATCTCCAGGCGGCGTTCCGCAGATAACTGGCTTGCCGGCCGAAGCACGCGGATACTGATGTCATCTTGGCCTGAAAGAGCACGTCCCACTAGCTTCTCGACTGCCCTTTTCTCTTCCGGCAGCAGGTCGTTGACGTTGTGAATCATGGCCCTATTATGACGGATTCTGCGGACGGTTCGGAAGAGCTGTGCCGCTGATTAGTCTCAACCACACCTAAACGATAAGCTTACTCTTAGCGGTGACGTAGGCGTCGTCTTTAGTTCAGCCTATGGGGTTGCGATTCGCTGAGGTCGAGGCACCGCCGGTCGAAAACGCCTTTCACTCGGCAATGCCCAACTGCCACAGTATGAAGGCGTAGTCGAAGGCGATTTCGTGCAGGTAGTCATAGCGCCCGCTGGCGCCGCCGTGCCCGGCGCCCATGTTGGTTTTCAGTAAGACAACGTTCTTGCCCGTATCGAGCGTGCGCAGCCTGGCAACGTATTTTGCCGGTTCCCAGTACATGACCTGGCTATCGTTGAATGAAGTTTTCACCAGCATCGCAGGGTAGGAGGCTTTTCTCAGGTTATCGTAGGGCGAATACTGCACCATGTACTCAAAATCTGCTTTCTTTTTGGGATTGCCCCACTCCTCGAACTCTCCCACCGTGAGCGGCAACGATTCATCGAGCATCGTGTTGATGACATCCACGAACGGCACCTTGGCGATGACGGCCTTGAACAGGTCAGGACGCATATTCGTCACCGCGCCCATCAACAGGCCGCCGGCGCTGCCGCCTTCAATGATGAGTTTGTGGCGGTCGCCGTATTGAAGCTGTTGCCCGCCGTTTCCATCACCGGCAGCGGGCGCGGTGAGATACTCGGCGCAGGCGATAAAGTCCGTGAAGGTATTCATCTTCTTCATCATGCGGCCGTCGTCGTGCCACGCTTTTCCTAAATCGCCGCCGCCGCGAATGTGTGCCACCGCAAAAATAACGCCGCGATCCACCAGGCTGAACCGGTTGGAGTTGAAAGCGATATTCGACGGAATTCCATACGAGCCGTAAGCGTAGAGGTAGACCGGCGCCGTTCCATCCCGCGGAACTGACTTCAGATACAGCAGCGAGATCGGAACGCGGACACCGTCCCTGGCGGTGGCAAAGGCGCGCTTGATTTCATACCTGGCCGGTTCAAAATTGCCCGGCACCTCGGTGCGCTTTACGAGCGTCGAGGTCTGCTTCGTCATGTCGTAGTCGTACACGCTCATGGGCGTGATGAACGAGGTGTAACGATAGCGGTACTGGTGCGTGTCGAACTCGCGGTTGTTATCCGGTGCGACCGTGTATGCAGGCTCCGGTAACTGCACACGCTTTGACTTTTCGGTGTGCAGGTCGGTAATCGTAATCTCTTGCAGGCCGTCTTCGCGTTCCTGCAGTACGAGGAAGTCCCTGAAAAGCTGCAAGCCCTCGATCATAACTTCGTGGCGCTGGGCCACGATTTCCTGCCAGTGAGCTTTGGCCGGATCGTCAACCGGTGCTTTCACGATGCGGAAATTGCGTCCGGTGTCATTCACCCGGAGATAGAACGAGTCGCCGTGATGGTCGGGATAGTACTCGATCCCCGCCTGTCGCGGCTCCATGAGCTTCCATTGGCCGTCCGCTTTGTCAGCCGGGAGATAGCGAACCTCGGTGGTGGTATGGCTTTCGCATTCCAGAAAAATAAATTTCCGGCTCAACGACTTGGAGACTCGCACGGTGAATCGCTCGTCTTTTTCCTCGTAGATGAGCTGGTCGCCGGAAACAGGGGCTCCGAGTGAATGGCGGTAAAGCCGGTACTGACGCTTGGCGGGATCTTCCACGGTATAGAACAGCGTCTGGTTATTGTTCGCCCAGGCGACCGATCCCGTTTTCTCGACCATGTCAGGCAGGACAGCACCAGTGCGAAGGTCTTTCACTTGCAGTGTGTACTGGCGAAATCCGGTGTTGTCGGTCGAGTAGGCGAGCAGGCGTCCGTCATCGCTTATTGCATACGCGCCTATGGCCATGAATTTCTGGCCCTCGGCAAGCTGGTTCACGTCCAGCGTTACTTCTTCGGCCGCGTCCAGTGATCCGCGTTTGCGGCACAGGATGGGATACTGCCGACCCTTTTCGGTTCGCGCGTAATAAAAGAATTCTCCCTCTCGATACGGCGCCTGAGTGTCCGTCTCCTTGATGCGTCCCAGCATTTCGTCATAAAGCTTTCCCTGCAAGGGCTTGGTCGGCCCCATGAGCGCATCGGCGTATGCATTTTCCGCTTCCAGATAGGCGCGCACCTCCGGATTGCTCTTGTCGCGCATCCAGAAGTAATCGTCTTCCAGCTTGCGCCCGTGCAGTTCCGTGATTTTCGGATCTCTATGAGCGATCGGCGGAGTGGGCGCTGCGGGCTGGTCTGCTGCCAGTGGTTCAATCATCGCTGAAGTGCCCATAAACACGACCGTTAGGAGAACGCAATATAGACATTTGATTCGCGCCTCACTCATTCTGACTCCCTCGGACGCGCAGCTTGGGGTGGTAAGAACCGCGGAAACCGCCGGGGATGGTTGGCTCATGGACCCGCCCGGAAGCGTTACGCAGGCAACGCTGGTGCGGGGGCAGGTGAACCCGTACTACCCGCGCCGCAACCATTGCCTGCGTGCAGAACCAGCCTGGAGGGTGGTCTATTTTATGGCGTCTACGGTCTTATCGGCTCCGGTCTTCACGTCGTGGCCGACATCCTTTGCACCTGTTTTCGTGTCGTGAGCCGCATCTTTCGCTCCCGTCTTGGTGTCATGGCCCACGTCTTTCGCCCCAGTCTTTACATCGTGGCCTGCGTCTTTTGCGCCCGCTTTGGTGTCGTGCCCCACGTCCTTGGAGGTTGCCTTGGTAGCGCTGCCCGTTGCCTTGGCCGCGGACTTGGTTGCGTCAGCGGTTTTGGTTGCTCCGGTGGCGGTTGCCTTGCCGGTAGCTTTGGCGGCTGTCTTGGTTGCGTCAGCCGTCTTTTCCGCGCCAGTAGCAGTAGCCTTCCCGGTTGCCTTGGCGGCGGTTTTGGTTGCATCAGCCGTCTTTTCCGCGCCGGTGGCTGTAGCCTTGCCGGTGGCTTTGGCTGCCGTCTTGGTTGCGTCAGCGGTGTCTTTAGCCGCTTGCTTGGTGGCGTTGCCCGTGGCTTTTGCGGCATTGTCCACATCGCTTCCCACACCCTGGGCCCACGCTGCCATGCCCACGGCAAGAACAAATACGATCAAGCTTACAAATTTAGATTTCATTGCTTTGTCCTCCTTTTGCTACTGCGGGTGAGTGTAAATCGTTTTCGGCAGTCCTGTAAATTCGGTGCCGCCGGCGAGGGCCCGCTTTCAAATTGATGCACGCGAATCCGAACTAAGAATCTTCGCGGGTATTTCCTTTGGCGTTTGCGGCAATTTCCCGGTTGAAATCGAAGTTGCTCGCTGTGCAGTTCGTGATCAACCGCGCGCCGCGGCTGAAGGTCACGTCCTGGATTGCCCACTGGACAAAAACCAGCACCCGGCTCTGAAACTCGACCAAATACATCAGATGCACGAACACCCACACCAGCCACGCCGGTAATCCGGAAAGGTGGAACCAGAAAATATCGGCAACGGCCGCGGCCCGTCCAATCACTGCCAGGCTGCCGCGATCCCGATACCGGAACGGCGGCGGGTGCGATTCGCCCCGAAGCCTTCGGACGATCGTTTTTGCGGCATAGGTTCCCTGTTGCATGGCAACCTGAGCGACCCCCGGCAGTGGATTTCCCCTGGCGTCCAGCAAAAACGCGAGATCTCCCACGACATATATGTCCGGATACCCGGCAATCGTCAAGTCCGGATTGACCTTGATTCGTCCCTGCTTGTCGGTCTGCGCCTCAGTACGCATGGCGAGCGTCCGGCCCAGCGGCGAAGCGGTAACGCCGCCTGCCCAGATTACTGTCCTCGCGGTCAGGCGGCCGCTGCCACCGGGCCCGTCATAGGTCACGCCCTCCTGGTCGATCTCCTGGGCCTTCACGTTCGTCATGATCCGGATTCCCAGCCTGGCCAGCGCGTGCTCCGCCTTGCCGGCCAAATCCTCGGGAAATGTCATCAACACACGCGGCGCGGCGTCGATCAGGATGATCTGCGCTTCCTCCGGGTGGATGGAGCGAAAGTCATTCTTGAGGGTCTGCCGCGCGATTTCGCCGATCGCGCCCGCCAGTTCGACTCCGGTTGGGCCGGCGCCGACAATCACGAACGTAAGCCACGCGTGCCGCAGAGCGGGATCGGAAATCCGCTCGGCAACCTCAAAAGCGAACAGAATCTTGTGCCGGATATCGAATGCATCCTCAACGCTCTTGAGGCTGGGAGAAAATTGGCGCCAGTCTTCATGGCCATAGTAGGAATTCTGCGAACCGGCTGCGACAATCAACGCGTCGTATGCAAATCTGCCTCCGTCGGCGAGCAGGACGCGCCTCGCCCGGGGATCAATGTCGGCGACATCCCCAAGCAGAACCCGGGTATTCTTTTGGCGGCTTAATACACTGCGCAGCGGCGCCGCGATCTCACCCGGCGAAAGTGAGCCCGTCGCCACCTGATATAACAGCGGCTGAAACAGGTGGTAGTTGTGCCGGTCGATTAGAGTGACGTCGACTGGCGCTGATTTGAGCGCTTGCGCCGCGCGCAAGCCCCCAAACCCGCCCCCTATAATGACGATTCTTGATCGGTCGCTCAATGGTGGTCCAAGCTTTGAAGTCAACACCCCGGCTCCGTGCCATCGTACACATCATCGGATGCCCGCCAACGTGAAGCGGACGTCCCGTGCGTGATACTCTTCTCACTTCTAACCGCAGAATCGGAAGTGAGAACATGTCCAACGCAGTTGAGAAACCCTCGGATATTTCGCCGCTGGCAGGGCTGCCGGCCCCCAAGGAGATGCTGGTCGATGTCTCCCGGCTCGAACTCGAATACTATGAGCGGCGCCCCGACCTGGATGACCCCAACCAAATGGTCATTTTCGGCACTAGCGGACACCGGGGCTCTTCCTTGCGGGGCACATTTACCGATGCCCATATCCTCGCGATCACGCAGGCGATCTGCGAATATCGCCGCGACCAGGGCACGGACGGCCCACTCTTCCTGGGCAAAGACACTCATGCCTTGTCTGCTCCCGCGC
>JBEKOS010000284.1:0-6202 GCA_049521535.1 Terriglobales bacterium
CATCTTCATCGTGATGGCCGCCTTCGACGCTGAGCCAAAAAATAAGGTTGGCCACTTGGCCGCGTGGACACTCTGATGATTACAAACGGCTTAGGTACAAAAATCAGGATGGCCAATTGGCCACTCTGACCGCGTGCTTGGCCACTCTGCTTCCGACAGTTTCGGTCGTTGATTGACACGGATGGAAACGGATCAGATGCTTGAGGAACACAAAAAATGCAATGATCATCTTGACAGCCTTGAAAGTCTTTAGGATTCCATTGCCTTTACGGCGACTGCCGGATGATTGCCTTCGAGGAAAATTGATCGCCTTCGACGATCATCTTCAAGCCCGTGATCGCCTTCGGGTGAAATGGGCCAGCCAAAACGCCGCGATTGTTATCAATCTGCTGGGCCCAGCCGCCTTAAGACGCTAGCTTGGCCTGCAACTGAACAATCCAGGCGTTCAGAATCGCCGTTGCCGGGGCCACGCATCAGTGGCGGCTAGATTTGATTTTGGGATAGTGCTGCTTCGGTGGCTTGCCCTGGGTCTTGTTTCGCTCTTTGACGTACTGCTTCCAGACTTTCTGCGAATTCTTGGCTTGCTTTTGAGACGCCCGCTTGGAAGGCACACTGCCGGCAGAAGCCGGTGCAACGCAGAACAGAGTTACCAGCGCCAAAAGCAAGGCAGAACCAATTCTTCGCAAGCACCCCTCCAGGCAATTTCCCGCTTCTTGAATCTTACACCGCAACAAACCAGCTAGGCTGCAAAATCGGCTGCCTTCTCCCGATATGGTTCGCGATCCTGCGCGAAAGGGATCGGGTCGCGGTCGGTGACGTCAACCATGACTGACAAGGCAATTGCAATTTCCCCGGTGGTCGCGCCCGGCAGGAAGCGCCACTCCCAATTCTCTTCGCTTCGACTCGGAACATTCATGCGGGCCTCGCTGCCCAGTCCCAGGACATCCTGCAACGGGGCAATCGCATAGCGCGCGACTGAGTCCATGGCGCCGCGCAGAAAGGCCCACGACGCATTGTGTTCGTCCGCACCAAGGTAAGACGCGGCAAAGCGGCGTTCGTCATCAGTCGCCTGATTGCGCCACCATCCCAGGGTAGTGTCGTTGTCGTGAGTGCCCGTATAAACCACGGTATTTGGGTCGAACCGGTGCGGCAGATAAATGTGCGCGCCGGGATTTCCGAAGCCGAACTGCATGACCCGCATTCCGGGTATGCCGAGCCGCTCGCGCAACGCGTGGACCTCGGGGGTAATAAAGCCCAGGTCCTCGGCGATAAACGGCAGGCCTCCCAGTTCGCGGCGAAGTGCCTCGAAAAGAGCATCTCCCGGTCCGTTGGTCCAACTGCCATGGACTGCCGTAGGTTCCGTGGCAGGAATTTCCCAGCAGGCTTCAAATCCCCGGAAGTGATCGAGGCGCACAAGATCGCAGGCGGCGAGTGCCCAGTGCATGCGCTGCTTCCACCAGTCGTAATCCCGCTGCCGCAGCGCCTCCCAATTGTAGAGAGGATTGCCCCATCGCTGGCCGGTGACGCTGAATGCATCCGGGGGGACGCCCGCGACCGTTTCCGGATCAAGATTCTCGTTAAGGCGAAAGATTCCGGGATGGGTCCAGACATCGGCGCTGTCGTAATTTACGAAGATGGCTACGTCGCCGACAATGCGGATTCCATAGTGAGCGCAGCGCGCCCGTAAAGCCCGCCATTGCTCAAACACCGCAAACTGGATGACGCGGCATATCGCAAGATTCTCCTCGGCTTCCCGCCGCAGGCGGTCCAGCGCCGCAGGGTCGCGACGGGCGAGCTCCGCAGGCCACGCATTCCAGGTCAGGCCGTCGTAGCGTGCCCTTAGCTCGTCAAACAAAACGAAGTCATCAAGCCACCAACCATTTTCGCGGCAAAAGTGCTCAAAGCGACCGCGGTCTTGCGCCGCGGCGTTTTGCAGAAATCCCACGGCAGCTTCACGCAGGAGCGGCATCTTGGTTTGCTTTACGCGCTCGTAGTCAATCCTCCCCGGTGCATCGGAAAGGCCGAAGAGGTGCGAACGCTCAATCCAGCCGCGCTCGGCGAGTCGCTCCAGGCTGACGAGCAGGGGATTCCCGGCAAAGGCGGAAGACGAAGAATAAGGAGAGTTACCGACTCCAACCGGACCGAGCGGCAGCACTTGCCACAGGCGTTGCCGCGCTGCCGTCAGAAATTCCACAAAATCGTGCGCCGCCGGCCCTAGATCGCCGATACCACCCAGCGAAGGCAGCGAAGTTGGATGCAGCAGGATTCCAGCGGCACGATCAAGCATGAGAGAAATCGCTTACCCCGGTGATGCAGCTAGATACTTGGATACCTGGAAACGCGGATGCTTGAAGACCCGTCAACGGCTTTGGCTGGCGGAGCCACAAGTCGTCGGGTCCCCAAGTCGATATCGAACTAGCCGGCTTGGGATTTAGGATTCAGCCGGTCCATCTCCTGCTTGTTGATGTGAATCTTGCCTTGCTTCTCGAGGCGCGTGCGCAAGCCGTCCAGGAACAGGTCAAGCATCTCGTTCCGCCGCTGGCTCAGCAGCGTCTCGCGGAGTTCATCCTTCTTTTTGTCAAAGTCCTCCGGCGAAGGATCCTGCTTTTCGATCAAAGCCACCACCACCCCTCCCCGGGCAGTGTTGATCGGCTCGCTGATGTCCCCGGTCTTCAGGTCGAAAATGCCTGCGGCCTGGCCGGTAAGCGCCCCGATGTCGGGAACCTGCGAGTCCGGGCTGACCAGTTCGCTGGTCTTGACGGAGGCGCCGGCTTCGGCGGCAGCCTTCTTCAGGTCATGCGAGGCGCGGGCACGGTCTGAAATTTCCTGTATTTTCTGCGCCAGCAACTGGCTGGCACGTTCATGCTTAAAGTCCTCTTCCACGCGCGCTTTCGCTTGCTCAAAGGTGGGCGTGGATGGAGGCTGAATCTGTGTCAACTGATACACCACATAACCGGGCGAGAGTTGGACCATCTCTGGCGGCGCCTTTTCTTTGGCGGCAAAGACCGAAGACATCAACTCCATTGGCCGGGCGACTCCCGCCACCGGATCAGCCCGGGTCAACAAAGGGCTGCTTACGACCTCAAGGCCGTGCTTGGCGGCAACCGTGGCCAGCGGCGCGTTGCGAGACTCGGCATGGACGGTATCGGCTAGGGTCTCAGCCAGGGCAGTTGTTTTTTGCTGCGCCAGCGTCGGCTCAATCTGTCCACGGACCTCGTCCAGCGGCTTTACGTGCGCTGCCTGCTTGTCTTGTACCTTGATAATATTGAAACCCAGGCTGGTTTGGATAACTTCACTCGTTTGGCCGGGCGCCAGTGAAAACGCGACCTTTTCGAATTCCGGCTCGGTGCGGCCACGCTGAAGCCAGCCCATATCCCCGCCCTGGTCCTTGGTAGCGGCGTCCTCAGAGTACTTTTTTGCCGTAGCCGCGAAGTCTGCGCCGGCCTTGAGCTGCTGCAAAACGTCGGCAGCTTTGGCGCGCGCTGCCTCAATTGCTTTCGGATCGGGCTTGTTGCTGGCATCCGGCAAGGGAGTGCTGATCAGTATGTGACTGACCTTCACCTGTTCCGGAACGCGAAACTGGTCCTGGTGAGAGTTGTAATAGCTCTGCAGGTCGTCGGCGCTGACCTGGGCCCTGGACATAAGCCGGGCCGGCTCAATTACCACATACAGGAACTGGCGCTTTTCAGGGTTCGAGTTTTCATAGCGCTTTTGGTTCTGTTGATAAAAGGCCGAGAGTTCGGAGTCCGTCGGATTAATTTGCTTGGTTACGTCGTCTGTGCTTAGAACTGCGTAATCGAATTTGACCTTGGTGTTGCGCTTGACGTACTCCCGCCGCAAGTCCTCGTCCGAGACGGTTATGCTGCCTTCCACCACCGTTCGCAGCTTGGTGACCAGAAGCTCGGATTGCACCTCACGCTCGAAGTCCGGCACCGTGAGGTTCAGATTGCGCTCCGTAAACTCCTCGTACTTGTCCTGCCCGATAAACTGACCACCCGGGAACAGCGTCGCGGCGAACGGCCCATGTTGCAGCCAGTCTGCCACTTCCTGGTCGGAGACGCGGAGCCCCATGCGCTGTGCCTCCAGCGCCATGGCCTTACGCATAATGAGCTGGTCGACCGCCCGCTGTACAAAAAAGGGGAGTAGCGACGAACCACCGCGACTGCCAAACTGCTGTTGCAACATCTGGCGCGCGGCGCGCTGGGCTTCTACGATCGTGACCTGTTGGTCGCCAACCTTGGCGAGGACTCCGGGTTCATTGGTGCCGAAGCCAAAGGAATCACCCAGAATGCCACCGGGGATGAGAGTAATTACCATCGCGAAGCACGCGGCAAAAATAATCACTCCGAACATGATTTTTCTTCCCGTGCTGGGCGTTTGCAGAAATCTGATCATTCGTTAGGGCTCCAGAAAATTAGGAAACTCGATTATAAATGAATGGCCGTGGGCTCCTGGCTGCCGGCTCGTGGCTCTCGGTCAGCAAACCCCGGAATGCTCTCGGCTTTTGGTTGTCATCACTCCGCCGGGCACTCCTTACTATCACAGAATGCACTGAAGGCACTGAAGGAAGCAGGGAAAACGCTTTCGCTATTCCACGATTGTTGTGTTGTCCGTGGTAGTTATAACCGAGAACCAAGAGCCGACAGCCAACAGCCGTTCTACAATCATCGTGTGACTGGACCGGCTACAAATCAGAGATTGGAGCGCGTAGAACGGCAGTTATCTCTATATGAGCATCCGCTGCTTCGTTTCGGCGCCAGGGTTAAGGGCGATGGCGTTGAGATCAAGATCGCATTTAAGGACCCGCAGCCGGGAGTACATGTCTACCTCTTTGACCTTCACCCGCGCGACCTGGATAGCGCGCAATTCGAGTGGCAATTCCAGCGCCAGCTATATGATTGCCTGCACGATTATCTGGTCGAAATGTTCATTCGCACGCCGCAGGATTACAAGGAACGAAGCGAGCGCGCGGCGAGGGAATCGACTGGCCGTGCCGAATGATGCGTTTGCGAGACCGCATTGTCGAGGAAATCCGTAAGTCGGGGCCAATCCGTTTCTCCCGCTACATGACCCTGTGCCTGTACGACGCTGAACTGGGATATTACGCGCGCGCCAGAGAGCAATTCGGCAAGGCCGGCGATTTCTATACATCCAGCGATGTACACGCAGTTTTCGGCCGGTTACTGGCGCGCCAATTTCAAGAAATGTGGCAGGCCTTGGGCCGCCCTTTTCACCTCCAGCTAATCGAGATGGGCCCTGGCCGGGGCCTTTTCGCCCATGATGTACTGGCGTATTCCGCTAGACATTTTGCCGATTTCTTTCAAGCATTACATTATGTTCTTGTGGAGGCGTCGCCAGGCTTGCAAAAGCGATTGCGGGAGGGCTTTAGCGCCGCAATCTCGACCGGAAAAGTCTCGGTTCTAAGCGGACTCGATGCTGGCGACAATCCACTAGAGGACGTGATCATCTTCGCTAACGAATTTTTCGACGCACTACCCATCGAAATTCTCAGCAAGGAGGGAGAAATTCGCGTCGATGAACAGGGCGGCAAGTTCATCGAGAGGTTTGCGCAGGCGTCGCCGGAAGAGTTGGAGTTTCTCGACCGATATGGGGTGCATCCAGAGGACGACGGACGGGCAGAGGCAAACTTGGAAGCGATGGCACACATGCGGCGCACCGCCAGCCTGCTTCGACGGGGATTCATGATAGTTATTGACTATGGCTACACCCGCGCCGAGCTACTGGCTGGCCGAGCCGCCAGCACCGTCCGCGCATTCCGGCAGCACTCGCTATCAGCCAGTCCTTATGAAGCGCCCGGCGAACAGGACATCACTGCTCATGTCAACTTCACTGCGCTCGCGGCCGCCGGGTCGGACGCGGGCCTGACGATTGGTCCCCTGCTGACCCAGGCGCAATTCCTGATGGGCATCGGTGAGGTCAATGAATTTGCGGAAGCCTTTGAGGACGCTCAGTTACCTCAGGAAAAAGCAAAGATTGCTCTGCAACTTAAGCATCTGGTTACACCTGCGGGAATGGGCGAGTATTTTCGGGTGCTCTTGATGTGGCGCGGAGTGGATGAGCAGCGGGTAAGGGAACTGAGCGGAATGCGCTTCGCATGAAGTAATCCAGACCGCTCGGATCTGTTTCAATCGGTCTAAATCCGTGGCTAGTCTTTTCCTCGCCGCTCGCGAAAAAACGCCTG
>JBEKOS010000285.1:0-6200 GCA_049521535.1 Terriglobales bacterium
GGTAGCGGTCTCCAAGGATTGGCGCTAATCGAGGCTTACGGATCCCACAAGCTGCGGAGTGCCTAGGGTCAGAAGGCATGAGCTTATATGCGACCGGCTTCCAAGGGCGCAGGCCCTACACTTTGAGTCAGCAAGATACGTCGATTTAGCGGACGGGCGTCCCGAGATCGGGCGTGCAGAGATGTCAGCTCAGGTGAGCTATGGAGCAAAGGACAGGCCGCCCTAAACAAGTAGAAATGATGTGACTACAGTTGCTGCATGCGCATATCTTCTGAATACTCTAAATGAGGCTCTCCACGGCCTCCCCGTGGATTTCCGGAGCGTCCTCGGCTGTGGATATGGTCGATTACAGGAGGTCTCTCAAATACTAGAGGCGTGCTGTCAATACCGGCCCGATCAATCAATCTCCGAGTGCGTCGAGCCATCCGATGCGACCCTCCTCCTCAATTGTTCGCGTCTTTGCAGAATAGAGCTAGGCGTAGAGGAGTTCGAAACCCGCCTTGGGGTCTCGGTGCAACGCGCGTTGCAGATCGAAACCGAGCTTTCTAGACTGGCAGGTGAAGGGGCGCGTTCTATTTGAAGAGAAACGGGCAGGCTGGGAGCTGGAGCGGTAGCGCAGGTTTGCAGAGCGTTGGGCGGGTGGCTCGGCCAATTAGGTTGAGGGCCTTGGCGTTTTTCGGTTCTACCCTCAGAATGGGTGGGGTGCGTGGGACAGTATAGTACTTACGGCGTCCACTTTCAGCAGCCCATCAACGAATGATGACTCCTCCCATCCGCCCACGCACCACCCACCGGATTAAGATAGGAGGAGACTTTTTCTTTGAGGAGATCATGGCCGCACTGATCGATGCCATCGACGTAAAACGCAAGATGTTTTTCGAGGTCGAAAGCACTCCCTTCCTTTGCCTGGATGCGGAGGTTTCCACCCCCACCGCCAGGGGCGCCCAGACCCTGGTTCGCCTGAAGATGCGCAACCTGCTCACCCGCGCCGTCTTTGACAAGACATTCAAGGCAAGTGACAAGTTCAAGGAGCCGGACCTCGAGATGGTCGAAGCCTCCTACCTGTACGGCGACGGAGGCGGTTTCCACTTCATGGATCAGGAGAGCTTCGAGACGCTCACCCTCTCCGCCGAGATGATCGGGGACGCTTTGGATTTTATTGTGGAAGGATCCGTTATCCAGTTGCACAAGTACAACGGCAATCCTATCGGGTTACAACTGCCCGCCCATGTGGAACTTAAAATCACGGAGACCGAGCCCGGTGTCCGGGGCGACACCTCAAGCGGCACCGTGACCAAACCAGCGAAGCTAGAGACTGGTATGGAGATCCGCGTTCCCCTTTTCATCAAGCAGGGTGAGTCAATTAAGGTATCAACCGAGACGCGCGAATTCGCAGGACGGGCTTGATCGCAGCGTCCCTCTTCGCCCGACCATTTCCAGGTTATGCCCCGTCCGGTGTCGAGCCCCCCTTGTGTCCCGCCGAAGCGCAGAAACCGGAGGTCGCCGTATGCAGCAGCTCGTCTCGATGGACCCGCTCACTTGAAGGAAACGGAGATGGAGCGAACGAACTGAATTGGCCACAGATCTTCACAGATCGGCACGGATCAAGGACTTCCCTTTCCTGATCCGCGCCAATCCGCGATGATCCGTGCCAACTCTTCCCTACTACTTACGGCGCGAAATATCCGAAGATATCCATTACCAATTGCGTTGTGCCACTGGCGTAAGCGTCGGTCGAGCCGTTTACGTTGGGCACAAGCGCCATGTTGGAAGTGATGTAGCCATCCGGCGCGTTCAAGGTGGAGACCACCGGCTGCGTCTCACTATCCGGCCACAAGGTCAGATACCCCAAATTCCCGGCCGGCACCACCGTGGCGTTGAATACATAGGCCTGCGCTGTAGCGGGCGGCGCACAGGTGCTGCCGGCGACATTCACCGTCAGCTCGCCGCTGAAATTGCCCGTGGTCTTCCGGGTATCCAGCACTCGGCAAGGCGTCAGCCCGTAGAGCTGCAGTCCGCCGGTGCCCGGAGGTGCAAAGTATCCATTGACATCAATCACTAGGTTCGTGGCGTCACTGGGATAGACCGCCACACCGCCACCCGTACCGGCCGGCACGAGGGCGGCGTTGGCCACGATCGTCCCGGTCAGATCATTCAGCGTGGAAACCAACGGCTGCGTCTCGCCCTGCGGCCAAACCGTAAGGTATCCCAGATCACCGCCTGTAGGCGGTACCGCCGTAAAGTTGAGTGAATACGCTAGAGCAGTGCTGGGGATGCCGCAAGAACTCGACTGGATCGGGAAGTCGCGTTCCGTGTTGGCTACCAGCGCCGGACCACCCAGCGAACCGGTCGACGTGCGGGTATCTGCCACGCGGCAAGGTGTCAGCGGGTAAAACTCCAGCGAGGTACCGGTGGTGGGCAGGAAATAGCCATTGATGTCCAAAACTACGTTGGTCGTGTTATTGGCATAAACGCTTACTGCTCCTCCGGTCCCGGCCGGCACAACCGCCGCGTTGGCCTTGATACGGCCATCAAGTGAGTTCAGGGTTGAAACGTAGGGCTGGCCTTCGCCCGTGGGCCAAATCGTCACATAGCCCAACGGACCCGGAGGTACGACCGTCACGTTCAGCGAATATGCCGTGGCATTGGTCGGTATGTCCGGGCATGGACCCGCTGGAATCGTAAAGCTGCGGGACGTGTCTATGGTGATCTCCGGCCCGCCGAACGGCCCGTCGGCATTGCGAGTATCCACCACGCGGCACGGGCTCAGCGGCACGAATTGCACCGCCGAAGCAACCGGGTTGACCAACTGCGTGAGCGTGCCAATGCTGCCCCCGTAGTTGACGTCGCCCGAGTATGTCGCCACAATCGCATCGGTTCCCACCGGCAAAGTGGAGGTTGCGCACGTAGCGGTTGCGGAAGAAAGGGCCACCCCAGTGCAGCCGGTGATGGCGGTTCCATTTGCAGTGAAGGACACCATCCCCGTCGGTGCCGGCGGTCCGGTTGGAGATACAGAAGCGGTAAAGGTCACCGCAGCCCCGACCGTGGAAGGATTCAGACTGGAAGTCACCACAGTAGTTGAGGCGATCACGGTGCCGCTGTTGACAATCTGAGTTAACGCCGCACTGCTCCCTGCATTGTTTACATCTCCCGAGTAAGTCGCCACAATCGCGTCACCTCCCACGGGGAGAGTGGAGGTTGAGCATTGTGCCTGAGCGGACGAAAGCGCTACCGCCGAGCAGCCGGTGATCGCCGTTCCATTTGCGGTAAAGCTGAAGGTTCCGGTCGGAGAGGAGCCACCGCTCACTATGGCAGTGAAGGTCACCGCCTGACCTGCAATCGAGGGATTGAGGCTCGAGGCCAGTGAACTGGCGGTTGCCGCCTTGTTTACGACCTGGGCCAGGGCGCTCGAGACGCTGCCCGAGTTATTGCTGTCACCCGAGTATGTCGTCACGATCGAATCCGTGCCAGACGCCGAAAACGATGTGTTGCAAGTGGCGCTGCCGGAGGTCAGTACAGCCGCCGAACATCCACTGATCGCCGTGCCATTTGAGGTAAAGCCGACGGTGCCGGTCGGCGCAGCCCCGCCGCTCACCGTCGCGGTAAACATCACCGACTGGCCCACATTGGATGGATTTACGCTGGAAGCCAGAGCGGTAGTAGTGGTGCTCTTATTGACCACTTGCGACAACGCGCCCGAGGTGCTACCCAGGTTATTGCTGTCTCCCGAGTAGGTCGCCACGATTGCGTACGTGCCGACGGCCGCGAACGACGTAGTGCAGGCTGCCGAGCCAGCGGCCACAGTCACGGCCGAGCAACCGCCGATCGCCGTTCCATTCGAGGTAAAGCCCACCGTGCCGGTGGGTGAAGTTCCTCCGCTGATCGTCGCAGTAAAGGTGACCGACTGGCCAGCCGTCGAGGGATTCACACTGGAAGCTAGCGCGGTAGTGGTGGAGCCCTGGTTGACCACTTGGGCGAGCGTGTTACTGGTGCTGCCCTTGTATCCGGTGCCGCCCGAATAGGTAGCCACGATGGAGTAAGTACCGACCGCAGCGAAGGAGGTCGTACAGGTGGCGACGCCATCCGTAAGGGCAACCGTACCGCAACCGGTAATCGTCGTGCCATTGCTGGAGAAGGCCATGGTTCCTACTGTCCCCGGCGAGGGGCTAACTGTGGCTGCAAATGTCACTGAAACGCCGACCGTCGAAGGATTCAGACTGGAGGTCAATGCAGTGGTGGTAGCAGCGCCCGCCGGCGGCGCCAGCAGGTTGATCAAGCCGTTTCCGTTCGGGCTGCCCCAACCGGTCACCAGATCGTATCCGGATGTCGCCGTGTGGCTGCCGCTCTTGCCGCTGGTAATGTCGTGGAACAGGGTGCTGTAGCTTGAGCCCGCAGCCGCCTGGTAAATAATCGGATTAATGTAGCCGATCGTCTCGCTATTGGCTGCGGCCTGCTGATTGGCCAAGGCCAGGTAGCCTGCCCACATGGGCGCCGCAAAGCTGGTTCCACCGTATTCATTGGCCGTGCAAGTGGTCTGGTCGGCACAGACATAGAAGGTGAAATTCGCGTTGGCCGAAACATCCGGGCCGTTGCGCAGAGTTTTGGAGCACTTAGTACAAGTGGTGAAGTTGATGTAGCTGGTCTGCCACGCGGGGATCGGGATGTCGTCGTCCGATGGCGAAACTCCGCCACCGGAGTCTGCCCACCCGGTTTCCGTCGCCCAGGCGCCGCCCGCGCTGGCCGTCGTTAGGTCCGTGCCGCCGACCGACACGATGTTCGCATCGTCTGCCGGCCAGGGCAGATTGGAGTTGGACCAGGCGCTGCTGTCGCCTGAGGCCGCAAAGAAATTCTGCCCCTGCGCAGCCATCTGCTCAAAGTACGGATCGAGGGTGCTGGCGTCCGCCGGGCTCCAACCCCACGAGCAGCCGATTTGCATGCTCAAAGGAGCGTCCGTGGTCACTACCATGGCGCTGATAATCGCGGTGTCGCTGGAGCCTACATACATATAGAGCATGGTCATGCCCGGAGCCATGCCCATCGCCTGCGTCATGTCGAGCGTCTGTTCGGTATCGTCACAGGCAGGATATGTGCAACTCGTGCTGGTTCCGTCCGTAGAGATCAGAGTGGGCGTGAAAGGCTGGGTCTGGCCGGCATTCTTGTAGTATGTACTCAAGTCCGACAAATCGGTGCCGTAATACTCCAACAGTCCAACGTTCTGACCGGTGCCGGTAAGCGCTGTCCCCCCATAGTATGCCGCGCGCATATCGCTGCCGCAGAACGAAGCCGATGGGCAGGAGCCAGTTGTGGCGTTGGACTTCACACTCGGGGCTTTGCGCTTGTACATCGGATGCGGGATGGAGTAGTTATCCAAGCCCGTGATGTGCCACAGTTGGAACGGCAGGTCCACGGTAGGCTCGCGATCCGGAGCAAAGAAGGTGCGGCTCTCCGTGGGGTGCTGGTAGACCCCCAAGGTTACATGGAAGGCCTTTTCGACTGCGGCCACCGTCCCCACGAGCTGAAGATCCCTGGAATCGACGGTGCCCTTGAGGACCTCGAACCCGTTCGCCTTCGCGAAGGCGACCAGCGCATCCCAATCCTCCGTGCTGGGGCCAAACCTCACGGTAAACTCTTCCGGGGTCAGGAATTGATGGTAGCTGGAGCTGGAAGGATCGTTGAGCTGCTGTATGAAGCTCTGCAACTCCACTTCATGGCGAAGGGGCAAAACCACGTCGACGTGCATGGCCTGGGTCGCGGGGAGCCGGCCAACCAACTTCGCTTCCCCATTAAGAGCCGCCTGACGCGCATGGTGCGTCAATAAAGCCTGTGGCTGCGCCTGGCATGCCAGGTTTACGAACGATACGATGGCAACGACTGTGAGCAGATTTAAACCAAGTCTCCGGATCACGATTTCTCCTTTAGGTAAGCAATGCAACCAGTCGAAACTCGGGCAGAGAGGAGGAATGCTGTCTCTTCCCGCCCGCAAGCGTGGGCAGTCAAACTGGCAGAGGCCCATAAATACCAGTACGGTTTCTTGAAAATGGCAATGTTGAAATTCTCTTCCCAGAAGGATAAACAGTCAAGGGGAATCTGCGGAGTGGACTCTGGTTGGCCATGGGTTGTCACGGATTGACGCGGATCAAGAGCGCCTCTGCTATCGAACCGTTCCGCTTAGTGTCAATCCGTGACTAGTCTTCGCCTAC
>JBEKOS010000286.1:0-6188 GCA_049521535.1 Terriglobales bacterium
ATGTGAACTTCTTCCCATACCCGGGTGAATCGGGCGGTGCGCCGGGCATGGACGAGGCGGGAGTGATTGCAGCCGTAAAGGCAGCGCGCGCCCAGTGCGATCTGCTCGTGGTTTCCATTCACTGGGGCATTGAATACGCGCCCGCGCCGCGGCCTGAAGATATAGATATCGCGCACAAGATTCTCGACGCCGGCGCCAGCGTCATCGTGGGTCATCACCCACACGTGCTGCAGCCGCTCGAGACCTACACAACCGTGGATGGGCGCAATACGGTGATCTTCTATTCGATGGGAAATTTCCTGTCGAACCAGTCGCGCACCTATGTGGATGGGCTGATGCCGGACAAGGACGGCGATCCGCGCGACTCGATGATGGGTTTGTTCTCAGCGGTGCGCAAGGACTATGGACCGGGTGGCGTGCGCGTCGAGCTGGGTCACGTGGGCGTTCTGCCCGTCTGGGGCGAGAACAACCGCAACGACCTCGCAAGCGGCCGCACAAAGACAACAGTGATTCGCCCCATCCTGATCGATCGCGAGATGCCGCGGTTGCAGGCGCGGCTCGACGAGCTCAACATAATCGATGACGCTCACAAAAAGGACGCTTCTGCGCCGGCGCTGAGCGCCGATGAGCAGAAAGAGTTCATCGCCGTCACAAGCCAATTAAAGCTGCTCGACGATCGGCGCCAGCAGATCCTTGCGCGCGTGGGCGATGAGTACGTGACTGATCCGCCCAAGCCGCCGGCGAAACCCTAGCGGCTCCCCGCAGGCTGCCCCTGGTCTCGATTCTGAGACCGGGGATCGCAGAAATCTCCCGCGCCTAGACTTTCTCCCCCGCCGCTTCCTTGCCGGCAATGTACCCCTGACAAGTACTCCGTGCCAGGCCGTGCAGGCTGAAGCCGCCCGCACACTCACCTCCGGCGTATAGTCCGGGAATCACTTGGCCCTTCAGATCCACCACCTGGCACTTCCCGTTGATGCGCACCCCGGCGCGGGTGTCGTGCACCACCGGAGTTGCCCAGGCAGCATAGAAGGGCGCGGTTTGAATTTTGTATTTGGGTTTCGGCTTGTCGAAATCCGCGTCCTTGCTGGCATCCACAAACGAGTTGTAACGGGCCACGGAGTCCTCGAGAGCCGCGGCAGGTAACGGCTTCACCTGGTACTTCATCATCACCTTGCCCGCCAGTTCCGCCAGCGTATTGGCTTCAAAGAAGAACCCGTTCACAATGTCCACGTCGGGCGGTTGCGTGTTCCAGTTTTCGCGCTTCACGGCATCGGCATCGAAGATCGCCCATATCGGGCCGCCGCCATTCACCGGCTCCCCGGTTCCCGCCAGCGCGGCATCCAGAAAGGCCGTCGAGCGCGCGTCCATCTTCACGTTCAGCAGGTTGCGGAAACTGCCCTGCTCGTAGGGGTGAACGATGCCAGCCCGATTGGAGGTGAACCCTTCGGCCGTTTCGTCGTAGAAGCGCCGCCCCGCCTGGTTTACCAGGATCACGTTCTGCCAATCCTTTACGACAAGACCGGAAGCACCGGCCTCCTTGAAATACGCGCTTCCCGGCAGCCACTGCAAAGCGCGATATCCGTACCTGCAGCCGATCCACCCAGGCTTGGTGATGTTGATACCGAATTCGGCAACCTGGTTGTAGGCTCCCCACAACGACGCCCCAACAGCCATGGCGGCAATTTCGCCGCTGGCGTCCTGGAAGGAATGCGGCTCGCCGGCCACGCCGCAATATTCTTCCGTCAAACGAGGATCGAAGATCCGGCGGAAGTTCACATTTCCGGTCGAACCGCCGGTAGCCAGAATCACAGCCTTGCGCGCGCGGAAATTCAGCATCTTCCCTTTGTTGTTCGCCACCACGCCCAGCACCCGGCCTGACGTCTGGTTCCCACGGATCAGGCTGTCCATGTGGTGGTCAAGCAGGATCGGAATATTAGCCCTTTTCGCCGCCGCCTCAAGCGGACGCATCAAGCCCACGCCATGCGACCTCGTTTTCTTCAACGCTCCTTCAAAGGGCACGCCCGCCTCGGGTCGCACAAAGTCCAGCGGCGCGCAGTGCATTTCGCGCAGCACTGAGTTGCCGATCTCCGTACCTCCCACGTTGTCGGGGCCCTTGTCCACGAAAGTCACGCCCTGGGCCAGCAGCCATTCAAACGTGGCCGCCGCATTGTCGGCAAATGCGCGGATGATCTCGCGGTCGTTGTAACGATAATCGGGGAAGCCATTGGGTTCAATCACCGACCAGTCCACCAAGTCCTTGAACAAAAGGTCGGGCGTATCGTTAATGCCGTACTTTTTCTGGATGCTGGTCCCGCCGCCCAACGGCATGTTGCCCGCGCTCACAATGGCATGCCCGCCGATGTCGCGGCTCGCTTCCAACACCAGCACCGATGCCCCGGCTTGATGCGCGCGCAGCGCTGAAGGCAAACCCATCGCTCCCGCGCCCACAACAATCACGTCCACCTCACGGTCCCACTTGACGTGAGCCGGAGTGGCTGAAGCCGCTTGCGGAACCAGGCTACCGGCGGCAACACTGGCGCCAGTAATCGCCGCCTTCTTAAAAAACTCCCGACGCGAATTTTTCATTGTGTTCCTCGCTCAGCATCTTCTCTAGCCAGCCGCACAGCGAAAAGCGAATCTGCACAGCCGAGTTTTTTCCTCCGGCCACGGTGAATCGCAGTCGTCCCGCGCAATTAAACAGGAATTTGAAGTGTGCCTCTCGGCTGCCGAGCAATATATCACCCGTTGCCTACGGCCCAGGATTCGATCGGACGCAGCGTCGGTTATTCGCTACGGAGAAAGATCATTGTCTCTGGTTCCAGAAGGCTGTCTGTCACTGGGCCTTTGCGATCGATTCCCTACAACTCACGTAGGGCGACGGCGACGGGGCGCAGGGCCGCGCGCACGGCGGGCAGTAAGCCGCCGAGAACACCCATGGCCAACGCGAAAACCACTCCCATCACGAGCAAGCTGAAAGTGATCTTGAAGGCGAATGCGATGTTTGAGAAGGTGGAGAAATTCATGGTCTGCGTGGTCATGCCGTTCAGTGGAAGCACTGCGAGACACCCGATAATGCCGGCGATGAACGAAATCAGAAGCGCTTCGAACAGGAATGAAAGGATGACGCTCATACTCGAGAAGCCAAGCGCGCGCATGGTGGCAATTTCACGCCCTCGTTCGGCGACGGCCGAGTACATCGTGTTGAGAGCGCCGAATACCGCGCCGATGGCCATGATGGCGGCCACCAGGCCGCCCAACACGGTAATCAGCTGCGTCATAGCCGAGGATTGCTTCGCGTAGTAATCCACTTCGCGTTCCACTTCCAAATTCAATTGGGGATCGGAGGTGATCGAATCTTTGAATTTGTCGAAGGCCGCGGGCGAAGTGAGGTGAACGGTGGCCGATTGAAAGATGTTTTCCGGGCGCTTGAGCACCTCGTTCAGGATGCGCGCGTCGCACCACACTTCGGAATCGAACGACGATCCACCAGCGTCGAATACTCCTACCACCTTCCACTCGCCACCACCGAAGGCCACGGTGTTGCCGACGGTCAAGCCCTGGTAGGTTTTCGAAGCATTCTTGCCGACGACGAGCTCATCCAGGCCGGAGTGGAACATCCGCCCTTGAACGACTTTCACGAATTTTCGAATTTCGAGCACGTTGGGCGCAACTCCGCGAACCTCCACATTCGCGTCCGTGCCGGTGGTGATCAGCGGTACGGGAATGACGCCGACGACTTCTTGTGTGACCAGCGGCTGGCCCGACGCATCGCGTGCGACGCCCGGCTTATCCTGGACCAGCTTCACGGAATCGAGAGTGATGCCGCCCATCATTTCCGTGGTCGAGCCGGCACGCATGACCAGCGCGTCGTCAGGCGAACCTGAGGCTACCAGCGTGGCCCGGAAGCCACGCGCCAGTGAAAGCATGGCCACGAATACGCCGACCGTCCCGGCAATGCCCAGAATGGCGACGATGGTGGAAGTCCATCGTGCCCGAATGCTGCGGAAGTTATAGGAAACCGGCACCGATCCGATCAGCGGCGCCAGCAATCCGGCAACGATGCCGCCCACGATGATCAAAATCAGGAGCAAGGCAGCGATGGCCGCCAGAGTGATTACCGTACCGAAGATGAGTTTTGGCATCATTCTCAAACCCTCCGAAGGGCATTGATCACGCTCATGCGCATCGCGCCATAGGCGGGAAGAATCCCGCTGGCAAAACCGACGAGGAGAGCTGCGATTACACCGTATACCAGCGTTTTCGCGGTAACCAGAAGCTGCGGCAACAGACCAGCCATGGCGCGGCCAAGCACTGGAATCGCCACCAGCGCAAGCAGCAAGCCCACACAACCGGCAAGCGCGATCACCATTGACTCGCCCAGGATGAATCCAAGGACAAGGCGATCGGGGAAACCGATGGCCTTGAGTACGCCCAGTTCATTGGTTCGCTCGCGCACGGAGATGGCCATTGTGTTTCCGGTGACTAGCAGGAGTGTAAAGAAGACGACGGTCCCGATCGACGTGATCAGGAATTTGATATTTCCGAATTGCTTCACCCAGCCCTCGGCAAATGCGGATTCCGTCTCGGTCTTTGTTTCGTAAGGCGAATTCAAATACATGTTGTCGATGGCCTTGGCGATGCGAGGTGCATCGTCAGGATTGGCTATGAGAATCGTGTACCAGCCAACCTGGCCCTGGATCCGATCGGGTACGCTTTCTTTGAAGTATTCCCACTGAATCCAGAACTGGGTCTCATCATCTTCAGGCTTGGCGCCGTTGTAAACGCCGTCAATGTTGAATTCGAAGGCCTTGTCCTGCAGCCCGTAAATTGTCGTCTTGATGGGAATGCGGTCGCCGATCTTCCAGCCGAAGCGCTTCATGGTAGCCGCGCCAACAATCGTGCCCTGGCGATCTTTCAGAAAGGTGTTCCACTGGTCGTCGGGAACGATGAGCTCCGGGTAAACCTGCCGCTGACTCTCCGGGTCGATTACGTACTGCGGGAAAAAGTTTTTGGGGTCCTGATACACGCCGCCGAACCAGTTTTCGTGCGTGACGTATTTCACACCCGGAATGCGCAGGATTTCATCCCGGTAAGACAGCGGGATGGTGTTGATGATGGAGGTGCGATTGATGGTGATGAGGCGATTCGCGCTCACCACGTCCGCTCCGCGGCTGAACGCGTCGTTCACCACTCCGAGCAGCGCAAACAGAAACAGCGCCACTGCAAACGAACCGATGGTCAGTATCAGCCGGGCCTTTTTGCGAAACAAATTGGCCAGAATCAGCCTGCTGAATTTCATCAGACGCCTCCCGCGACAGCGCCTTGTCCAGCTCCCGCTTCGACCAGCACGCCTTTCTCGAGATGCAGTGTGGTCTGGGCCTGCCGCGCAACCACCGGGTCGTGCGTGACCATGAGCACCGTTTTCCCGTACTCCTCAACCAACCGCTTGATGAGTACCATCACTTCGTCGGCGCTTTTGCGGTCCAGGTCGCCGGTTGGCTCGTCGCAGAGCAGGAAAGTGGGATCGGCGACGATGGCGCGGGCAATGGCAACACGCTGCTCCTGTCCGCCGGAAAGCTGGCGCGGATAGTGGCTCATGCGCTCGCCCAAACCTACGATGGAGAGAGCGGTTTCAACGTGCTTGCGGCGTTCGGCCTTGGAGAGCTTGGTCAGCAGCAAGGGCAATTCGACGTTCTGGAACGCGTTGAGTACGGGGATGAGGTTGTACATCTGGAAGATGAAACCGACGTGGCGCGCGCGCCAGTCGGTGAGCTTGCCTCTGGACATGTGCGTGATTTCATCGCCAGCCACGCTGATGGTGCCGCGTGTGGGAACGTCGAGGCCCCCCATCAAGTTAAGCAGCGTGGTCTTGCCTGAGCCGCTCGGCCCCATGAAGGCCACGAAATCACCCTTGTCGACGTCAAGATTCAAGCCCTGCAAGACGTCGATGTCCTCATTGCCGCGGCGGTAGGTTTTGTCCAAGCCGCGCACCTGAATCAAACTGCCCGCTGAACCACTTCCATCCACGCGTACCATGATCAACGCTCCTTGATGTCCGACATCGCAGCCTGTTCGCCGGAATGATGGTGCCCTTTGCAAGGCATTCTGTGTACGAAACAGCAACTCGAAATGCCAACCAAATGAAGACTAAATCGCAGCAACCCCACTAGCGCTTGATCGAAACCGTT
>JBEKOS010000287.1:0-6172 GCA_049521535.1 Terriglobales bacterium
TCTGACGAAGCCCAACGAGCCCACGACGCAGGATCCCTACGATCGCAATTTGATCTCAGACGCGCTTCGCCGCCAGTTAGGAGTTCCGTCCCAGGCCGCACAAGAGGATCGACGAAGGCAACTCGACGAGGAGCGCAAAACTGAAAGGTGATCGCGGCACCCTGTCGGATAATGGCGTGAGGCGTCGGTTGTTGAGTTTGATGCCGCCAACCACGGAGTGAAGCAACCAGTCTCCGCGTGGTGCGATACAATGCCTCCGAGGAACCGGTTGCTGTGATCAGGATCACAATTTCAGGTGACGAAACTCACCGCTCAAGGATTTCCACTGTTCTAGCCTTGGTCTGGGGTTAGATAAGACGCTAAGTTCAAGTTAGAAAGGAAGTTGCGTATGGCTTCATCAAACGGCCACGAGCACCATGCCAGCCACGCGGGTCAAAACAAGCCACGATTGATCTTCTGGGAGCTCACCAAAGGGTGCAATCTCCGCTGCATCCATTGCCGGGCCAGTGCAACCGAGTTGAGCTCTCCTGATGACCTCTCCAATGAGGCGGCACGCGACATCATCGATCAGATTGCAGCAGTGGCCAGTCCCATCCTGGTGCTAAGCGGTGGCGAGCCACTCTTCCGTGCAGACATCTTCGACCTGGCAAGTTATGGCACAGCCAAGGGCCTTCGTGTGGCACTGGCCACCAACGGTACTTTGGTCACGAAGGAGATAGCGCGCAAGATCGTCGACAGCGGCGTGAAGCGTGTCGCCATCAGCCTGGATGGCGCCGATGCGGAGACTCATGATACTTTCCGGGGCATACCTGGGGCATTCGATGCTGCCATCACCGGTTTCCGAAATCTCAAGGACCTGGGAATGTCGGTACAAATCAATACCACCATTGCGCGGCACAATGCCCACCAGCTTCCGGACGTGCTCGAACTAGCCAAGTCACTAGGTGCTGATGCGCTGCACACCTTCCTGCTGGTGCCGGTCGGTTGCGGCGTGGATATCGCTGCCGAGCAGATGGTTCCTCCGGAAGAGTACGAGCGGATGCTGAACTGGTTCTACGATCAGTCGCTGGAGGGAGGCATCGAGTTGAAAGCCACCTGTGCGCCGCACTACTTCCGCGTGGTTCGGCAACGACGGGTAGCTGAGCATCGTTCCGCAGCGGCGGCCGCGCAGGCGGCGCAGCCTAAGGTGGAAGCTCCCCAAGCTGCACCGGCAATAGGCGCCACCGAAATGACGATGCCTGGGTCGACTGGTATCGAATTGAAGCCGCATGGACATGGGCAGCCGGTGGGGCATCCGGGGACTCATCCATCCGACATGAACGCCATGACTAAAGGATGTCTGGCGGGAACGGCCGTTTGCTTCATTTCCCATCAAGGCGAAGTGTTCCCATGCGGTTATCTGCCGGCGCTGGCTGGCGACCTTAAAAAGCAGACATTTACCGATATTTGGGAAAACTCGGTTGTCTTTAATCAGTTGCGCAACACCGACAACTTGAAGGGTAAGTGCGGTTGCTGCGAATTTCGCAACATTTGCATGGGCTGCCGTGCGCGTGCATACGCGGTTACCGGAGATTTTCTTGACGAGGAGCCATTCTGCGTGTACGAACCAGGTGGCAAAGATATGAAAGGTAAAGACTTTCCTAAGATTGAAGTCCTGCGCTGAAGGAGATTCTAAGTCGCCAGGTGAGGGCAATAGCCTATACGCGAACTACGTCGTGAAGAAGGCCTACGCTGGGGGAAGTACAAATCTTTACTTGATCTGGCTGTGTTCTCAGGTGGCAAAAGACACGTTCCCAGCGTCTTATCCCACAATCAAACCTGGTGACTCCCAGATTGCCACTGATTCGAACCAATCCTATCTGTCTGAAAACAAATAATGAACGTAGCTCAAGTACAGGATTGGTTCTTGGCACACAAGGTGCTCTCCAAGAAGAGTGGCGGGAGAAAAATAGTTGGAACCCACCCTCATGGTCGTTGGCTTGAACTACCGTACGGCCCCAGTGGCAATACGGGAACGATTCAGCATAAGCGAAAGCCGTCGCTATGAAGCTCTGGTGCAGTTGTCAAGGGCAGAAGGCATCGAAGAAGTCATCATTTTGTCGACCTGCAATCGTACAGAATTTTGGTTTTGGGCCAGCGACGTGACTCTGGCGGCGAACTCGGTGATGCGGCTTCTTGGCGCCGAGTATGGACTTAAGTTATGCCAGTGGAAGCACTTCTACCGGTTGTTAGATGAGGCGGCGCTGCTTCACATCTTTCGTGTTGCGTGCAGCCTCGATTCTATGGTTATTGGTGAACCCCAAGTCGTTTCCCAAGTGAATGATGCCTGGAAGCAGGCGCAGAAAGTGGGGGCTACGGGGCGATCTCTCGATTCGGTATTGCAAAAGGCGCTTTTGACTTCTCGGCGGGTGCACACCGAGACTGCGATCAGTAATGTGCCGGTATCGATTCCTTATGCCGCTGTGGAACTTACACGGCAGATCTTCGGCACGCTGGAAAACAAGAAGGTCGTGTTGCTGGGCGCAGGAATGGTGAGCGAGCTCTCAGCCCGTGGATTCCTAAGTCACGGTGCCAGTTCCATTCGTGTGGTCAATCGCACATTTGAGCACGCGGTTAAATTAGCTGCGAAACTTGGCGGACTTGCGGTTCAATATGCGGATCGCTTGCCACATATGGCGGAGGCGGACATCATCATCAGCTCGACTTCCTGCCCCAACACCATACTCAGCCGCGAGGAAGCCGAACGCTTGATGAGTGGCCGCCAAGATCACCCACTGGTGATCGTGGATATCGGCATACCCCGTGACATAGACCCCGAGGTACGCAATATCAAAGGTATTTTCTTGCACGACATCGATGATCTCGAGAACGTGGCAGACCGTAATGCAGACGAGCGCGAAGCTGCTGCCATCGAGGCGCAGAAGATTTTGCTGGGCGAAGCGCAGGGCTTTCGTGGAAAGCTGAAGGTGGAACAGGTGGTGCCGACCGTCGTTGCTCTCCGCCGAAGGTTGGATGAGCTGTGCCGGCAGGAACTTGACTCGTTTCGACGTGAAAGTGGACCATTCTCGAATGACGAGGACGAAATGTTGAAGGCGGTGACGTCCCGGATGACACAGAAGATCGCAGCGTCCCTGGCGCTTGAACTCAGGGCATTTCCTGAGAAGGCGGAGCAGGAACAGATGACCGTCGCGGTGCGGCGATTATTCCACTTGCAGTCGACCGAACCGGCGCTTACCGGTACCAGAGCCTGAAAGGAGCAGCAAAGAACATGACCGAAAACGAGCAAAAACCGTCACATCCCCAGACCGCTTGGACTAGCGTGCAGGCGTACGTACTGGCGGTCGTTTGTCTGCTGTTGGGAGTTGCCCTCGGCTACCTGTTTCGCGGTTCAGCGTCCCCGGTCGCGGGGACGGCCGAGGCGTCCGCTTCGTCGGTCAGCAGCATGTCTCAAGGCAATCCGGTGCAGTCACAAGTGAGCCCTGAGCAGCAAAAGGCGATGGTTGAGCAGGCGGTTGCTCCCTTGCTCGCGACCTTGAAAGCCACTCCTGACGATTTCAACACGATCATGAAAGTGGCCAATCTGTATTATGACGGCGGGCAATATTCCGAAGCTGTCAAGTACTACCAGGTCGCATTAAAGAGCCAGCCCCAGAACGCGGACTTGCTAACCGATTTGGGTACAGCGATCTGGTACATGGGCGATGCCGACGGCGCAATTGCCGAGTATCAGGCCGCACTCAAGTATCAACCCGGCCATCCGGGAACCCTATTCAACCTGGGCATCGTTCGGTGGCAAGGCAAGATGGACCCGAAAGGCGCAGTTCAAGCCTGGGAAGAGTTGCTACAGCGGAATCCGGATTATCCGCAGAAGCAACAGGTACTGGACTATATCGAAAGAGCCAAACAGCACGCCAAGGGTTAGCCACCGGCTGCATTGGCTCACCCGCATTCGATTCGGGCACCAACGAAAGCGCACGAATCACTCGTCGTCGGCAGGGCCGGACTGAACGGCCTCTTCCTCTCCGCGAATCAAGCCAAATTTCTTAAGCTTGTATCGTAGGGCGTCGCGGCTGATGTCCAGGAGCTTGGCGGCGTGCGTTTGGTTACTGTTTGCTTGCCGCATGGCCAGCTCGACCATGGCGTGCTCCACTTCCTCCAATGACGTTCCGCCTTCCGGGATATAAAGCCGCGGCAGAGTACGGCCGTTGATCAGCGTTTGCCCGCTGTCGGCCGGAGAAGTACGTTCAAAGGCGGTACGGCCCCCGGACTCGCCGACAGATATTGGCAGGTACACGGGTCGCAGGAAGGGTTCGTCTTCCAAAATCATGCCACGCTCGATAGCGTTCCTCAACTCACGGACATTGCCAGGCCAGTTATGAGTAAGCAGGAGGCGGCGGGTGTCATCGGTAATGCCCCGAACCGACTTCTTGAAGCTTCGGTTGTAGCGCTCGATGAAGAAATCCACCAAAGGCATGATGTCTTCTTTCCGGTCGCGCAGCGGGGGAATGAAGATGGCAATAATAGCCAGCCGGTAGTAGAGATCCTGCCGAAACTGGTTTTCGCGCACCGCTTTTTCGAGATCGCGGTTGGACGCGGCGATAACGCGTACGTCCACCTGCATATCGCGGATACCTCCCACCCGGCGGATAACCTGGTCTTCGAGCACGCGCAGCAGTTTGGCTTGCAGCAGGGGGGAAAGTTCGCCGATCTCGTCGAGAAATAGCGTGCCGCCATCGGCCGCCTCGAACAGGCCCTTTTTCATCTGCTTGGCGTCCGTAAACGCGCCTTTTTCATGGCCGAAGAGTTCGGCTTCCATCAGCGTCTCCGGGATGGCGGAGCAGTTGATCGCCACGAAGGGCTTTTCCTGGCGCGAACTTTCGTAGTGGATGGCTTTTGCAATCAGGTCCTTGCCCGTACCGCTCTCGCCCTGAATCAGGATGGTGGTGGCCTCGCTGGCGGCGACCTTACGGATAAAGTTCATCAGTTCGGTCATCTTGGCTGACACGCTCACTACGCTGTGATAGCCGGCGCCGCGGCGCACCTCACCGCGCAAAGCCTGGACTTCCGTGCGCAAGCTGGTGGCTTCCAGGGCATTCTTGATGGCGACGTGAAGCTCATCGAAATCAACGGGTTTACCCACAAAGTCGTAGGCCCCGAGCCTGAGCGCGGCTTTGACATCATCAAGTTGCGGATCAGCCGTGATCATGATTACGGCTCGGGCATCGCCGGATTTCTTGAGTTGTTCAAGCACCTGGATGCCGGTAAGGTCAGCCATGCGCACATCGAGGAGGACAATATCGGGCGATTCGTGCTGGGCCAACTTGAGCGCCGTTTCTCCGCCATCGGCCTCGATCACGTGGTAACCCCACTCCTCGCACTTCTGGCGCAGCGACCAGCGCACCAGGCGTTCGTCGTCCACAACCATAATTTTTGCGGCAGGCATCGAAGTTTAATGTACTACGAATTGAAAACTGATTGCTCGGCGTTAGAATAAACCACTGAACTACTGGGACGTACCGCAATGGCTGCCGATCTGGGCATGTTGCTCCGGGCTTTGCTGCTGGGGACAGTATCGTTTAATCGGTCCGATTCCTCGGTTAGGGATTCCGCGGTTACTTGGCCGGTGACTTCGCCGGAGAGGAGTTCTAGGACGCGGTGAGCTGAGCGGTGGGCATTTGAATCGGCAACACCATCTCAAATCTACTCCCTTTTCCCAGAGTGCTGCTGACTTCGAGGCGGCCGTGGTGCTCTTCCACGATCCGGCGGGCAAGAGAAAGTCCGAGGCCGGTGCCGTTGCCCTTGGTCGTATAGAAAGGTCTGAAGATGTTTGCCAGGTGCTGGGGAGCAATGCCGCGACCCGTGTCGCTGACGACCACGCAGGCGTGACCGTCTCGCGCGCCGATCTCGACACGCACTGTTCCCGTCCCCTCCACGGCCTGAACTGCGTTCAGGAGCAGATTCAGAAGTACCTGGTGAATCTGGTCACTGTCGTGCTCGACCTCAGGCAGATCAGCCGCCTTTTGCAATTCAACCTGGATTGGCTTTGAGATTACCTGCTGGCGTGCCAGCATCACGGCGTGCTCCACGGTCGTGTTGAGATTGCTCCGGCGAATCTTTGGCGGGTGCGGCCGCGCCGTTTCGAGAAGATCGGTCAATATGCGATTGATCTGCG
>JBEKOS010000288.1:0-9838 GCA_049521535.1 Terriglobales bacterium
CGAATGGTCGACAGCCGGTGCGCAATCACAAACGTCGTGCGGCCAGCCATCAGATATCCAAGCCCTTCCTGGATCAGGGCCTCGGATTCGGAATCGAGGCTTGAGGTGGCTTCGTCGAGGATAAGGATGCGCGGATCGGCGAGTATGGCGCGGGCGATCGATACTCTCTGCCGCTGTCCGCCAGAGAGCTTAACGCCTCGCTCGCCAATAATGGTGTCGTACCGCTTAGGAAAGGTCTCGGCAAATTCGTCCACGCGCGCGATCGCGCAGGCCCGCATAATTTCCGCCTCGCTCGCGTTCGGCTTGGAGAAGGCCACGTTTTCGCGAATGGTTCCGTCGAAGAGAAACGAGTCCTGCAGTACCACGCCAAGATGGGCGCGATAGGAATCCAGGCGGACGGTGGCGAGATCGATGCTATCCACCAGCACGCGGCCGGAATTTGGTTTGTGAAAGGCAGCGACCAGCCCGATGATCGTGGATTTTCCGGAACCTGAGGAACCGACGAGCGCGGTGACGGTGCCGGGCTGCGCAAGAAACGAGATTTCGTGCAGGACCGTCTTTTCGGGATCGTATGAAAAGGTGACGTCTTCGAACTCAATCCTGCCGTCGATCCGGTCGAGCTTGACGGTCCGCTCAGGATCTTCGTCTTCAGGGGCTTCGCTCAGCACCTCGCGCGTCCGCTCCAGTCCGGCGATCGCTTCGGTCAGTTGCGTGCCGATGCTGACAATTTGGAACAGCGGCGCCGCCAGGTAGCCCAGAAACATGGTGTAGGTGAAGAAGCCGCCGAGTGTGAGTTTCCCGGCCAGGATTTGACGTGCTCCCAGCAGCATCACAATGGCGCCCACGATGCCCATCAGCACGGCCGAGGAGAGACTCATCACCGAGGTGGCCGTCAGTGTCTTGAATACATTGTCAAGCAGGCGCTGCACGCCCTCGCTGAATACAAGGTGTTCGCGCTGTTCCGCGTGGTATCCCTTGACCACGCGTACGCCGCCCAGGGACTCCGTCAGCCGCCCCGTCACTTCGGCGTTGATTTTTGCGCGCTGGCGAAAAATGGGACGGATGGTACGAAAAGCCTTGCGCAGCGCGAAGCCGAACACGGTTAAGAAGCCGAAGGCGATTGCCGTCATCTCCGGGCTGATTCGCACCAGCACCACAAAGGCGATCACCGCGGTTAGCGAGCCGCCGACGAAATCAATCAGACCGGTCCCGATCAGGTTGCGCACGCCTTCCACGTCGCTCATGATGCGCGAGACTAGCGTGCCGGTCTTGTTCGCGTCGTAATAGGCGATGGGCAATCGCCCCACATGCTCCTGCACCTTCATGCGCAGCTCGGCGATCAGCCGTTGCGCGGCCTTCGAGAGAGTCTGCGTCAGAGCGAAGGAGGTTAGTCCCTGGATCAGGGTCGCCGCCAGCACCGTGCCGACGATCGGGTATAGAAGGGCGATTTGACGCTTGCCCACTACGTTGTCAACCAGAAACTTGGTTGAGGCGGGCAGGACAAGGCTTGAAACGCGGTTTATGACCATCAACACCAGGCCGGCGGCCAGGAGCGCGCGTCTTGGCCGCACCAGGGCCCAGATCTCAGGCAGTGCCCGGAAGAGCTTGGCGGCCGGCGGTTTCTGTGATGAGTTGCTGTTGGAATGAGCCAAAAGGGCACCAAAGACTATGGAAGTTGCTTAGATTGGCCCAGGCCGGTTATGGATGCGGCGTTGCCCAGCGCAAGTAAGCCGCGCGGGCTTACCTGGCAAGCAATTTCGGCGACTTCCCGCGAAAGCGGTTTATTCTGAATACACTGTGCTCCAGGTCCTGGATATTTTCGGGCAGACGCTTCGCTCGCTCTGGGCCCACAAGCTGCGATCGTTCCTGACGATGTTTGGAATTGCCTGGGGAGTGGGATCTCTGCTGCTTTTGGTGGGAGTTGGAGAGGGCTTTCGCTCGGGAAATCGGAAGCAGTTTGATTCGCTGGGTGAAAACGTAATGTTCATCTGGGGAGGCCGCGCGCCCGCGGTCGCGGGCAGTTTTACCAGCAATCGTGATTATTACCTTACTTACAAGGACTTTCTCGATGTCAAGGCCGAGGCCAAGGACGTGAAAGCCGTGGTGCCGGTGATTTCGCGAAGTGACATTCCTGCCGTGAGCGAATTCTTTACCAGCAGCGGCCAATTGAATGGAGTAACCGCGGATTACAGCCAGATTCGGTACATGCCCATTGCTGAGGGGCGCTGGCTGAACGACATGGACAACGCGCAGAGCCGCGACGTTGCAGTTTTGGGCGATGAAGCCCGGCGCCTGCTTTTTCCCGGGCGGCCTGCACTTGACAACGTCATTCTGCTGAACGGGATTCGCTTTTGGGTGGTCGGAGTCCTGGGACGCATAGGCCACGGCGACAACAACACGCAAAATCTGCGGATTTTTATTCCGTTCAGCACCATGCGGGAAAACTTCCCGCGCAAGGATGCCAGCGATGTCCTTAATCCCATCTCCTACCTGAATTACCAGCCGGTTTCGCGCGAACTGCACGAAACCGCGAAGCTCGAGGTGCACCGCATCATCGCCCGCAACCACGGCTTCGACTACCATAATTTGGAGTCGTTCGATGAATGGGACACCATCCGCAGCGTAGACCAGGTAGGCAAGATCTTTGACGCTATGAACCTGTTTCTCGGCAGCGTTGGCCTGGTAACGCTTGCCCTGGGCGCAATTGGCGTCATCAACATCATGCTCGTTGCGGTAGCTGACCGCACTCGTGAAATCGGGCTGCGCAAGGCCATTGGCGCGACCAACCGAAGCATCATGTTTCAGTTCTTCATCGAGGGCGGTTTCCTGACGCTCCTGAGCGGTGGCGCAGGGATCGCCGGGGCAGCGCTGATTATGCGCTCCATTGCGGGCATCCCCATGCCGCCGGGTTTTGATCCGCCAAAGCTGGTTCCCAGCACAGCGGCGCTGGCGATCGGAGCGTTGACGATTGCAGGAGTTGCGGCCGGACTGTATCCAGCGCGGCGGGCAGCCATGCTGCAACCGGTGGAAGCTCTTCGTCGAGAATAGTGGCAGAGATGAGCAAGGACCTTCTTCAGCAAGCCTACTCCGCCATGCGGCACGATCTGCGCCGCACGCTGCTGACCATGCTTGGCATGGCTTGGGGCGTTGCGACGGTCGTCCTGCTGCTGGCATACGGGGACGGATTTGCGCTGGCCATCCAGGCCATTTTCAACAGCTTTGGCGCGCGGTCGGTTGCCATTTATCCGGGAAGGACTTCGCAGCAGGCGGGCGGCAATCGGGCAGGCGTGCAGGTGCGCTTCACGGAGACGGACGTTGAACTGGTGCGCAACGTCGCTCCGCTCATCCGGCACGTCTCCCGCGCGCTGGACAAGGAGGTGCCGGTCCAGTACGGCCCGCGGATTTACACCTTTGAGGTGTGGGGCATCGATCCGGCTTTCCAGGAAATTTCGAACCTGGAACTTGACGAAGGCCGCTTCGTCAATGATCAGGATAATGTCGAACATAGCCACGTGGTGGTCATCGGTTCGGAAGCCAGAGAAAAGCTGTTTTCCGGCATGCCGGCGGTGGGCGAATCCATTCGCGTGAACGGCATTGCTTTTCAGGTTATCGGGGTCATGCATCCGCGAATGCAGGAAGGGGACAGCAACATCAACCGTACTTTGTACATTCCCTTCAACTCGTGTGCTGCAGGACGCATTCTATGTCGGCGGAATCTGGCTCGATTTTGAAGGCATGGATCACGAACGCCTGACCCAGGCGATACGCAATGCATTGGCCGCAGAACACAACTTCAAGGCGGACGATCATCGCGCCATCTTCGTTTTTGACTCGCAAAAACAATTGGAGCAATTTAACATCCTGGCGCTCAGTCTCAAAGTATTGCTGGCCTTCATTGGGACGATTACGCTGGGCATAGGCGGGGTGGGACTCGCTAATATCATGCTGGTTTCCGTCACCCAGCGGACGCGCGAGATCGGCATGGAGAAGGCCCTGGGAGCGCGTAAGCGCGACATCCTCGTTCAGTTCCTGGCGGAAGCGATGGTAATAACTGCGGCCGGGGGAGTGGCCGGAATCATCTTCTCTTATGTTATTTCCTATTCGACTGGAACTCTGACGCTCTATAGCGCGCTCGCCAGCCATGCCGAAGCCGGGGACATTCGTCTGATCGTGGCCCCGAAAATCCTCGGTATTGCCACTGCGATACTGGCCATTGTGGGGATCATCAGCGGGATGTTTCCCGCAGTGCGTGCCGCCAACCTTGATCCCATTGAGGCGCTACGCTACGAATAACCTCTACCGCAGGGTTACGCTGGCGCACTGTCTCCATGTCGCGCTCGGCATAGCGTGCGCTTCGTCTCTGCGACTATTGGATTCAAGCGCTGCCAGATACTCGTACACCATAGGATTGGAGCACACTTCGTAGTACCAGCGGTCGGTCCAGTTCCTGAGGGCGTATTCGCGGGCGTCAATGTGAGGCACCCGGCCTTCCCGGATTGCGAGGTTATGGATGATTCCGGGCGCCACCGGCACCATGCCGGTGTAAATGCGGACTTCCCCTTCGTCCCACAGAGTGGGCAGCGACACATCATATGCCGTTAGTGAAATCTCTTCCTTTAGCTTGTGAAATGCGGCATCGTCGAGTACGACCCCGCCGATGTTATAGCGGATGAGGAATTCCTCGGGTTGGCCCGCCGTGTCCGCGTCGTCGACAGTCTGAAACATGAAGACGTTGAATACGGTCTCAATTCCGGCGCTGAAGCGGCGTGCGCTCCGGCTGCACGATGACAAGCGGTCGCTATGGTTCAGCGCCGGCGAGATCATCACGGGTGTAGTGCCATCCATGAGATACATGGGCGCCGAATCCTGATAGGCAATGCCGATTCCGAGTTCGAGCGGTGGCAACCCGGCTTTGCGGGAATGCTCATTACAGGCGCGAACGATCTGATGAATTTCCAACGCCAGGGCGCAAGCTCGTCCGACGCCCAGTTCAGCTTCATCCTGACGCTCGAACAAGCCCAGGATGATCGCGTCGCCTTCCAGAAAAAGCTTCTGAGCGCCGTAACGGGAGAGCAGTTTGTTGACCGGCTCGTAGAAGTTAAGGCTGAAGTATGACGCGGGATTCAAGCCTCTTTCCAGGAGCGTGCGGGTGAGCGAAGTCGAATCACGAATATCCGCTTTGAGAATGACGTGGTGAATGACGCGCTGTCCTCCCGCCTGGTGCTCTTCGGACAGTGAGAATTCGTAGAGCGTGCGGTTGATCGCTGAAAGCTCGCGCAGGTGGTGACTGGTGATCAGGTTGATCGTGTCCAAAGCCGCGTTTACGGCCTCCAGCCGCCGCAGATCGCGGTGATATCGCAGGAAGTCCCTGAGGAATAGTCCGGCGAGCTTGGCCTTCTCCGGAGCCCGGCACCGCTCCACTCTTTGCGCTGCTGCGAGCAAGTTGTCCGGCGAAAGCCTGCCGTGCTCGTCGATCATGCTCTTTACCCGCTTTAGCTCGCGGTTCGAAATCAACGCCTGCTTGAGTTGCTGGGGATGGATAAAAGGCGAATACTCGGCGAGAAGCGGAGCGACTTTGTAGGCCGCGACAACTGCCGTGAGCACGTTCTCCCGTTGCAGGCGCGTCACCCATGCTTCCAGCACCTTTTTCTGCATCGGCAATTCGGCTTCGGCAGAGTCCAGCAGGGCGCGGGCGTTGTCAGGTTCATTGAGAAGCGCGTCGATCGCATTTCCATCCTCAAGCCCGTAGCCGAGCGACTGCAGGAAATCGCCCGCAATAGCCTCCACGCGGACAAAGCGGTCCGGATCCGATTCGTAATTGCCGAGCAGGACATAGTGTTCCGCACTCAGGAAGTCATCCCGGCCATCCTCGACGAACAGCAGGCGGTTCAGGAACAGTTCGTAGCCTTCATCTGCGCCATTCCCGAAAAGCGATCTCCGCATGCGAGCCAGGGTGCCTTTCTCCAGTTCACGCAGCAGGGAGAACAATTCCTGCCCGGCCTTGCGCAGAATCGATTTTCTTGCCATCTGGAAACGCGCTGTTCGGTCGCGCAGCCCGATAGCCTTGCTCGGATCATATTGCCTGGGGCCTTCTTGCATTCGCACCCGGGCGTGGCATCGCTCCATCGCGGTCGCGAATTGCGCAGCCAGCTCCTGCCGCAACAGTTTGAGAACTGCCAGCCGGCAGAGCCGTTCCAGGCATAAGTTGTTTTCGTTCTTCGCCCGGGCCAGTGCGGAGGTTAGCAAATCCAGTAGCGCGTCCTTAAAGTCCGCGGCGGTCTGCGGGCGTTGACCTGGTTGCAGAACTATCGATGGCGGGCTGGCCTGGGCACTCGTAGGTTGATCGCCGCATAGGTCGTCGACGTTGCCGTGCTGCACGATCAGGCGCATGATGTGCGTGCGCGCCAACTGCGAGAACTTGGGGCTGAGATACACGTCGTGCCTGAGGTTATCGACACCGGTAGCTAACGCTTCCACGGACAGGGAAGGGCGTGACGCAAGCAGCGGAATCTGAGCTGCACAGCCACCCAGGTCGACATGTTCCCGGAAGAAGGCCATCCCCTCTATCACTAACATGGGTGCTCGGTTGCGGATAGATTACCGAGGGCACCTGAAGGCATGAAACCAAGTCGTCCCCACTACGGCTCCCCATGCGAATGCGTGGAAGCGGAACGGAAGATTGGTGCAGCCAGCCGTGACCACCGAATCAAGCGAGAAGGCGTGGTGCCAATTTTAGGATCAGAGTCGCATGTCAAGCGGCGTGCAAACTCTGACCACGAGCTTGCCTGCGCGCTTCGAGTAGGCCGGACTTGCGCCAGGTGTCACCAGATAGTTCCGTCCGTTGGGATAGAAGTTGCGGAACACCTGCAGGGCCGCCGGATGAAACGCGCTAGCCGTCCATTTGCACTCGATGACATCGACCTGGTCGCGGCCGTGCGCCAGGACAAAGTCCAACTCGTGCCCGGCCTTGTTTCGCCAGTAGCGAATCGGCTGATCCGGCAGGTGGGCCTGCAGGTGTTCCAGAACCAAGTGCTCCCAAAGCAGACCCAGGTCTTCGGTTCGAAGCGGATCCCAGCCGCGTGCCCAGCTTACAAAACCGGTGTCAAAGGCGTAGATCTTCGGCATTTTCACGATTTCGTGCTGGCCTCCGCCATGAAAGGGGCGAACCAGCGAGGCAACCTGGGTAATCTGGAAGGCGCGCAAGTGGCTTTCCGCCGTGGGCCGGGCGATTCCCAATGCCGTCGCCGCCTTAGTCAGGTCCAGCATCCCTCCGCTCTGGCGCAGGATGTACTCAAAGAAGCTGCCAAAACGATTCAGGTCGCGAAAACTAAAAAGCCGCTGAATGTCGCGGACAAAGTAGGAATCCATCCATTCGTGATAGAAGGACGCCTGCTTGGACTTGGCAAGCAGCGCTTGAGGCAGGCCGCCGTGCAGAAGTCGCTTGCCAAGCGTGATTGCGCCGAAGTCCGGCAGTTCCTCGAATAACACCGGAACCAGATGCACCACCCGCTTCCGGCCGGAAAGCGTGTCGCTGAACTTCTGGCTGGCCGCGAGCGTGGATGATCCCGTGGCGAGAATCTTTAACTTCGGAAAGAGATCCGCGCCGATCTTAAGCAATCGGGAGGGATCACTGAGTTGATGGACCTCGTCGAAAACCACGATGGGCTGCTCCACCGAGCGATAGAACAGCTTCGGATCGCGCACCATTTCCTCGGCCGACGGCAGGTCACAGTTCACATAAAGCATGCGGTCATCGCCGAGTCCCCACGCGAGCGTGGTCTTGCCCGAGCGGCGCACGCCGCTGAGCCACGTTATCGGCGCCTCGCGCCACGCCTGCCCGATGCGGCGAAGCCAAAACGGTCTGGGAACGCTGTTCATGGCCAGGATGCCTTATTCCAAACGTATACCATACTATACAAATAGTAATGCCAAATGTATAGTACGCTATACATTTGGAATCATGTCAATCTGTACCGGCCGCGGCGCGACAGTTTGCATTCTTGACCCGATTTTGCGGCTGAGCCTACTATAGGCTGAATGATTGGCGAAACTGTATCCCATTACAAAATCCTCGACAAACTGGGCAGCGGCGGCATGGGCGTTGTCTGGAAGGCTCAGGACCTGCAGTTGGGCCGGTTCGTGGCGCTTAAGTTTCTGCCTGCCGGCGTGAGCCAGGACCCGCAGGCTGTGGATCGGTTTTTCCGCGAGGCGAGAGCGGCCGCAGCGCTGAATCATCCCAACATCTGTGCGGTATATGAATTTGCCGAGCAGCCCGGCTCCCCTTTCATTGCCATGGAATACCTGGAAGGGCAGACGCTCCGCGACCGCATGGAGGGCCGCGCGCTGCCGCTGAACCGGGTTCTCGACTGGTCGTCCCAGATCGCCGATGCGCTGGATTGCGCCCATACGCATGGAATCGTTCATCGCGATCTAAAGCCGGCCAATGTCTTTATCGGACCGCGCGGCGTCAAGGTGCTGGACTTCGGCCTGGCGAAGCTGACCAAGGCCAACCAGATGGCGGATCAAAGCACCGTCGGAGGCCCGCTTAGCGGCACGCTTGACCCCCATCTCACTTCTCCAGGCACCACAGTCGGAACCGTGGCCTATATGTCGCCGGAGCAGGCGGCCGGAGAAGAACTGGATGCGCGCAGCGATCTGTTTTCGTTGGGTGTGGTGATGTACGAGATGTGTACGGGCGGCCTGCCGTTCAAGGGCAACACGGCAGCTTCGACGTTTGGCGCCATCCTGCACACGGCGCCGCCCTTGCCTTCACAACTGAATCCTGAACTGCCTCCCGAGTTGGATCGCATTATCGGCAAGGCGCTGGAAAAAGATCGGGACCTGCGCTACCAGAGTGCTGCAGAAGTACGCGCCGACGTCAAGCGCCTGCTGCGAGACAGTGAATCCGGCCGAACCATCTCGGCGGCATCTGCTGCCGCCATCCACGCTGACGCGGGCAGTACGGCTGGTATCCCAAAAGCGAAGCCTGCCAGGAAGCTGGTTCCTCTAGTTGGCGGTTCAGCGATTGCGGTGGTGCTTGCTGTCATTCTGATCGGATATCTCATCCATCTGTGGCGGGGTTCGCAAGGCAATCTCGCGAATTCGCTCCACTGGGAAAACCTCAGCATCGCGCGGCTGACGACGAACGGCGCTTCCAACCGGGCTGCTATCTCGCCAGATGGCCGTTATGTGGTCCATGCGAAGGACGAAGCAGGTAACCAGAGCCTCTGGCTGCGGCAAACCGCCACCAGCAGTAACGTACAGATTATCGCGCCGGCCGCAGTTGAGTATGTGGGGCTTACCTTTTCGCCGGACGGAAATTTCATTTATTACGTTTCCCGGGAGAAGGCCGCGACCTCCAATGATCTCTTCGTCCTGCCGACTCTCGGGGGCTCTCCCCGCAAGCTGATTCATGACGTGGATAGCGCCGTGGCTTTTTCGCCAAACGGGAAGACCATCGCATTTGTTCGCCAGGCAGAAAATGACTCCGTAATCGTATCTGTAAATTCAGAGGGAGGCGACGAACAAACTCTGGCCAGGATGCGAGTTCCCGACAGAATACAAGGAGGAGGACTGGCCTGGTCTCCCGATGGTCAGGTGATCGCCGTTCCGGTTCTGCACCTGGCGCCTCGATACGGGACCGAGATCATGGGTTTTCCTGTCTCCGGAGGCTCCGCCAGCAAACTGGCCAGCAAGTGGTTCTTCCAGGCCTATGACCTGGCGTGGTTGCAGGACCAAAGCGGAATACTCGTGGATGCTTCCGACATCGACTCGCTTACTGCGCCGCAGTTGTGGATGGTAAGCCGGCCCGGCGGGGAGGTTCGCCGGCTGACCAACG
>JBEKOS010000289.1:0-6141 GCA_049521535.1 Terriglobales bacterium
CGCCCGATCATGCGCAGATGGTGACCCCACGCCCGTTCCTGTGAAATGTCGTACTGTAACGGCGCCCACAGGTCAGCCTCCTTGGACAGTACGTTATCGAATTCTTCAGGCATTACGCCGATGACGGTGTAGTGATTGCTTACCGCGAACCCTGCCGACTCGTCGAGCGTAATCTGGCGCCCAATGATCATACTGTCCGCCTGGAACCTCCGCCGCCAGAGCCGGGTGCGCAGGATTACTACGCAGGGACCATGGAGCCGGTCGTCGGATGGCTGGAAGTCTCTGCCCATCATGGGCGAAACACCAAGCACGCGAAAGTAGTCCACACTGACACGCTGTCCGTCGATTCGCTCGGGTTCACCCGCTCCGCTCACGGTTGGTTGCCAGGGTTCAAGCACAGCCATGCTTTTGAAAGTTCGAGCGCCCTCGGCCAGGCCCTTAAACATGCCGAAGGTTCCGTGATTGTGCGAACTGCCGTCGCTTGCTTCCCAGATGGCAACGATCCGGTCTCCATGCGGGTACGGCAGGGACTTGAACAGAATAGGACTTACGGCGCTGAAGATCGCTGTCGTGGCCCCGATGCCGAGCGCCAATGTCAGGATTGTAAGCAGTGTGATTCCCGGACTCTTGCGCAGTTGCCGCATCGCGTAGCGAAAGTCTTGAATTAATCCGCCGATCATTATTCGTGTCCCCTACTCGTACCTCAGCGCCACCGTGGGCTCAACTTTGGCGGCCCGGCGGGCCGGAATAAATCCCGCAAATGCCGCCACTATTCCGAGCAGCAAGACCACCGAGAGCATCGAGAGCGGATCCGTACTGTTCAGTCCGTAAAGAAACGTGCGCAAGACACGACCGCTGGCGAGTGCGAGTGGAATGCCAAGCGCGAGGCCGATTGTCACCAGCAGCATGGCCTCGCGCAGGACCAGCTGCACAACGTCAGTACGCTTTGCGCCGAGCGCCATGCGCACACCGATTTCGCGAGTGCGTCCGGCGACCTTATAAGACATTACCCCGTAGAGCCCGATGCATGCGAGCATCAGCGCCAATCCCGCGAAGGAGGACGACAGCTTGGCGAGCGCTATTTGATTGGCAGCGCTGTCGCTGACCAGGCTGTCCAGCGCCTTGACAAAGGAGATCGGCAATTGTGGATCGGCGGTTTTGATCTGGTTGCGCACATTCGTCAGGGCCACGGATGGCGTGCCGCTGACTTGAGCCTCAAGCACAATTTGTGTGGGATCGGAAATTTGCTGGAAAGCCAGGTAGAACCGCGGTCTAACCGCTTCCCTTATTCCGCTTCCATGATCCTTGGCATCGTGGGACACGCCGACAATCGTCAGCGGCTTATCGCGCCATTCCACATCGTCGATCATGAACTGTCGCCCGATTGGGTCCTGACCGCGAAAGAAGTGCTTGACCATGGCCTCATTGACGACGGCAACCCGGGTTGAGGTCTGAGTATCCTGCTCTGTGATTCCGCGGCCCGCGAGAAGCGGAATGCCCACAACCCCGAAGTAATCCGGACCCACATAATCCTCGTTCGCGGACCGACCGCCCATGTCGGTCGCGGTAAAGCCCGGCACGAGCAAGGTATCGCTGGATTCAGTACCGGCGAACAATCCATTCACTGAATACGTCACCGCACGAACCCCCGGAGTGCCTGCAAGGCCCGCGACAAGCTGCTGAGCCAGAGACTTCATGCTTGCGGGTTTATAGCCGGCTGCGATCGGGTCAACGCGAGCGATGATAAGGTGATCGCGCGTATAGCCGAAATCCTGTGTCAACAGCTTTTGCAGACTGTGTACCAGCAATCCGGCGGCAAAGAGCACCATCAGCGAAAGGGCGACCTGACCAACAATTAGTGCCTTGCCCCATTCAACCCTGGAGCGATTCTCTGCCGTCGCCCGAGACCCGTCCTTTAGCGTGGGGGAGACACGAATTTCCATCGTCCGAAGCGCCGGAAACAGGCCGAAAAGGACTCCGGTAAGCAACGAGATGAGTGACGCGAAAGTGAGTACGTGCCAGTCCGGAAGAAGGGGGAGATTATGGAGATTACCGGTTCCCATAGTCGTGAGCAGCGCGCGGATGCTCCAGACGGCAAGCAGCGAACCGGCGATGCCGCCGCAAAGCGCAAGAAGCACGCTCTCCGTAAGGAGTTGCTGCAAAACTCGCCTGCGGGTGGCGCCAATTGCCAGTCGGATCGCGATCTCTTTCCTGCGAACCGACGCCCTGGCCAGCAGCAGGTTGGCTACGTTCACGGCCGCGATCAGCAATACCAGTCCAACGATACCCATCAGCAACATCATCGGGACTCTGTACTCGGCGCGCAGCTCAGAAATGCCGCCGCCACCCGGAGACACATTGATATGAGCGTTGCGAATCGCATCCCGGTCGTCGTCAGAAAGCGCTGCCCCATAGCCTCCCTGCATTGCCTGTCGAAACACGACATTCAGGTTTGCTGCGGCCTGATTCGTGCTGACACCAGGCTTCAGCCTCCCGATTAGCGCGAGCCAGGAGACGTTCTCAGCTTCGCGCCAGTGGCGCCCGCGCACGACCTGTTGCTGCATACTTAATGGAACATAGACGGCCATGGTTTCGCCCACAACATCGCCGTCAAATCCGGCGGGCGCCACGCCTACGACAGTGAATGGATAGCCGTTCAGCCGAATGTCCTTGCCGATGATTGTGGAAGATTGGGCGAACTTGCGCTGCCAGTATCCAAAGCCGAGCACCGCTACGGGATTTGCGTTTTCGGCGGTGTCGTCGGAATTTGAGAATAAGCGCCCCATCGCGGCCTGCAGGCCAAGCACGTTGAAGTAGTTTCCGCTCACCATGCGCCCCAGTGCCTTATCGTCGGAAGCACTGCCGTCCCCGGCCTTCACTTCAACGCCATGATCGGTCGCAGCAGCGCACAAACCGGTGAATACCGAGCTATGGTCGCGGAATTCCTTATATAGCGGATACGAGAAGATATCAGTACGCGGGGTTCCGTTGGAGCGTGTATTAGCCAGTTCAGGATCGCCGACTACCACAAGCTGCTCGGGATCGCGTACGGGTAGCATCTTAAGCAACAGAGTATTCACCACGGTGAAGATCGCGGTGTTTGCCCCAATTCCCAGCGCCAAAGTGAGCACCGCCGTAGTGGTAAACCCGGGGCTCCTGCGGAGTTGCCGCAACGCGTAGCGAAGATCTTGGGTTAATCCAGTCATCATGCGGTCCTCACTCGTACCGCAGCGCGGCCATGGGCTGAACCCGGGCAGCGCGTAGCGCAGGAACATAGCTGGCCAGCAGCGCCACCAAACTCAGCGCGATGCACACAACGACATATGTGGCGGGATCGCGCGGCGGAATCTCGTAAAGCAGGGCGGCGATGATTCTGGCGAGTGCAAGGGCGCCCGCCACACCAATTACAAGACCGGCACCCGTCAACCGCAATCCACGGCCAAGGACCATCGAAATCACGCCCGAGCGGGAGGCGCCCAACGCCATGCGCACGCCGATTTCATGCGTGCGTTGCGCAACTGAATAGGCGATCACACCGTAAAGACCGACCGCGGTAAGCAGCAGTGCGATACTGGCGAAGAGGCTGAGCAGAATCGCCTGGAAGCGGGCGCGGCCCAGGTCAAGCGCGAGCAGGTCGTCCATGGTGTGAACGTCATACAACGGCGTCTCCGGATCCATGGAGCGCAAGATCGCGCTAATTGCCGGGGCAATGGATTGGGGGTCGCCGGCAGTGCGGATCACGAGCGTCGGAGGTCCCCACATCAGTTGCGATAGCGGGACGTAATAAGCGGGACGCGACGCCTTGGCAAGGTCGCTGCTGCGAATGTCGCCTACGACGCCGATGACCTCGCGAGTCTTATAGCTCGCCCGCCCCGCACCTTCACCGGCGCCGATCTTGATTTTCCGGCCAATGGGGTCTTCGGTAGGGAAATACTCTCTGGCGAATGAGTCAGTAATGATCATGACCGGCGCCCCGTTGCGCTGGTCGCGTTCATCGAAGCGGCGGCCGCGAATCAAGGGAATCTGCATGGCTTCCAGATAACCATTCGTCACGACGAATATTCCCGCCGATGGCTCATTGGACTCGGGCACCGGACGATCGAGCAGGTTAAAGGACACACTCCAATTGTCGTTGCCGCCCAAAGGAAGGGGCAAGGTCCCGGCAGCGGCGGTTACTCCGGGCAGCGCGCTCAGCCGGTCCATAAGCGTGCGGATGAATTGGTCCATCTGGTCCGGCTTGTAGCGGGCTTCCGAAAGCCCAAAACTAGCGGTCAGCAGATGAGCAGGATTCAGGCCAAGATCGGCGCGCGCCAGGCGCTGCAGGCTTCGAATCAGCAGGCCCGCGCCGATAAGCAGCATGACGCCAAGTGCCGTCTGCGCAACCACCAAGGCTGACCGCAACCGGTTGTGCGCCGGGCCTACGGTGGAAGTTCTGCCCCCTTCGCGCATAACCTCGCTCAGATTTGGTGCGGAAACGCGCCATGCCGGCAGGATTCCGAACAGAATGCCCGTGACCACGGCGAGTGCGGCAGTGAACAGCAGCACGTTGTGGTCGATGCCGATTTCCGCAGCGCGGGGCAGGTTCTCCGGATAGAGTTTCAGTACAGCGGACAATCCCCAACTCGCGAAAGCCGCACCCAGCGCACCACCCATCAAGGAAAGCAGTATGGACTCGCTGACAAGCTGCCGGATAACGCGCATGCGCGTAGCGCCCAAGGCTGAACGAATTGCGATCTCTCGACTCCGGCCGGTGCTGCGTGCCAATAGCAGGTTGGCGATGTTTCCGCAGGCAATCAGCAAAACGAGCCCGACCGCGCCCATTAGAATCATGAGTGGTTTGCGGGTATCACCAACCAGGTACTGAATCTCCGGAACCGCGGCCATGCCGGTATGCGAGTTGGAATCAGGATATTGAGTGGCCAGCGCGCGATATATGGAAGTCAAGTCGGAATTCGCCTGTGCCAGGGACACAGCGGGATTCAGGCGTGCGATGATTTCAAGCGAATGATAGCCGCGCTGTTCGGCGGCAGTCTTATCCCCGGGATCATCGGTCTCGTGCCACTGGGAAAATGTAATCCAAAGATCGCGGGCATGGGCGCGCACCGGAAACTGAAACCCTTGGGGAGCGACGCCCACGATGGTGTAAGGACGGCCACTCAGTGCGATGCTGCGGCCAAGGACACTCTTCTCAGCGTTGAAATGGGTGCGCCAGAAGCTATGGCTGATGATCGCGACATGGTGACCGGGTTCATCTTCATTGGGCAGAAAGCCGCGGCCAAGTGATGGCTGGATGCCAAGAAGCTGAAAGGCTCCGGCGGAAATCATCTCCACGTTGGTGTACAAGGCTTCGCCGGCGCCGGTCAACGTGGATTCGTCATCCCGGAAAGCCGTAATTGACGAAAAGGAACGGTTGCGCGTGACGACATCTTCAAAATCGGGATAGGACATCGAGCCGGCAGGCGTATCCGGAACCGGCCTGTCAGTTCTAAATTCAGCCACTTCGACCAGGCGCAGCGGATCGTGATAGGGCAGCGGCCGCAGCAGCACTGAGTTCACCACGCTGAACATGGCCGTGGTCGCTCCGATCCCCAGCGCGAGCGTGAGAATGGCAACGGCCGTGAAGCCGCGCGCATGAAGCAGGTTGCGAGCCGCGTAGCGGAGGTCTTGAATGAAGATGTCCATAATTTTCTACTCGTACCTCAGTGCCACCATGGGATCCACCTTGGCGGCGTTGCGTGCCGGAAGATAACAGGCGACCAAGGCAACCGATCCGAGCAGCAAGGCAATTCCGGCAAAAGTCACGGGATCGCCGGGGCTTACGCCAAACAGCAATGCTCTCATAAGCCGGGTAAGTGCGGCGGCGGCAATGCCGCCAGCCAACAATCCGTACAGAAACAGTCGTATCGCTTGTCCGACCACCAGGGCAAAGACATCCCGTTGAAGGGCACCCAGGGCCATGCGGACGCCGATTTCTCGCGTTCTCTGCGAGACGCCGTAAGAAATGACGCCATACACGCCGACCGCGGCCAAAATCAATCCCAGAGCGGCCAAGGCACCGAGCAGGACGGTGGTAAACCGCCGCGACGCGATTGATTCCGAAACCACTTGATCCATGCTCGCCACGTTCGAAACCGATTGTTC
>JBEKOS010000290.1:0-6091 GCA_049521535.1 Terriglobales bacterium
TTACCTCCAGCCGCACGCTGTTGTTCTCATGCAGAAATTGGACCTGGTCCATGGAGGCGAGCGCGTCGGTTACGCGGTGCGCAAGATGGTTGACCTTGTCACGATTGAGGCGGCCGATTTTGTCTTCGGTTTGGTTACGGGGGACTCTCACAGGACCGCCTTGTACTTTCGCGCCAGCTCGTTCTTCACCTTCCTGAACATATCCTGATAATTGGCGCCAGACTTGCGCATTTCATCGGCATAGGTTTCCAGGATCAGGCGGACTTCGTCATTGATGCGGTCCTCCACCCCCAGTTCGTCGAGCAGGGCGGCATGCACGCGCTCCTGCACAGCTTCGGGCGAACGAGCCGAGATGGTCTTGCTGGCGATTAGTTTCTTGGTGATTTCGCGGGCCAGGTAACCGACGTATTCTTTCGACAAGATCATGCCTGTATCATGCTCAAGAATTTGAGTTTAACATAGCGACCGTCGGCGCCGGGATGGACGGTGTGGGCCTCATGGACGACACGCACGCAAAGGTGCCAATGACTGGCACGCTACAATTCGAACTGCAAACGGTAGACTCATCCCTATGTGGAAGCTGCGCAACGCTCTGGATGAAACGGCGGTCGCGCGCCTCAGCGCCGAGGCTCGAATTCCCCTGGTGACTGCGCAATTGTTGCAGTCTCGAGGTATCCGGACTGCAGCAGAGGCGGATACGTTTCTTAACCCTGCGCTGGCGCAGCTTCATTCTCCATACGAAATGTTGGGAATGGCCGCTGCGGTCGAACGTGCGTGCGCGGCGGTGGAACGCCGCGAAAAAATCCTGATCTACGGCGACTATGACGTGGACGGCACTCTCGCGATCGTGATCCTGAAGACGGTCATTGAGCTCAGTGGCGGAGTTTGCGAATTTCATGTGCCGCATCGGATTCACGAAGGCTACGGCATGAAGGACGATGTCATCGAGAGGGCCGCCGCAAGCGGTGTTCGCCTCGTGATCAGCGTAGATACAGGTATCCGGGCCTTCACGGCTGCGGAAACCGCCAGCCGGGTGGGCCTTGACCTGATCGTAACGGACCATCATTTGCCACAGGCCGAAGGCGTACCGAAGGCAATGGCCGTACTAAACCCGAATCAAGCGGGGTGCACCTATCCCTGCAAGGACTTGTGCGGCGCCGGCGTAGCCTTCAAACTCGCGCAGGCGCTTCTCGAAAAGACGGGGATGACCAGGCTGGTGCCGTCCTTTCTTAAGCTGGTGGCGATCGCGACGGTTGCCGATGCCGTGCCTTTGTTGGGTGAGAATCGCGTGTTTGCGAGCCTGGGACTGGAGGGCTTACGCCATCCTGTCAATGCGGGATTAAAGGCGCTCATGGAAGTAGCACAAATCAACCACGGACGTGCTCTGACTGCCGGCGAAGTTGCGTTCCGGCTGGCGCCAAGAATGAACGCTGCCGGGCGTATGGACGTAGCTCGCGACGTAATTGAGTTATTCAGCACGCACAATGCAGCGCAGGCGCGGGAACTCGCCGTGCGGCTTAACAGCCTGAATGTCGAACGTCAGCAGGAAGAACAGCGGATTTTGCAGGAGATCGAAACGCGCATTACCTCCGAGGTTTCCATCCGCGACGCCTGGTGCATGGTCGTGGACGGAGATCGCTGGCACAAAGGCGTGATTGGCATTGCGGCGTCGCGCCTGGTCGATCGGTTTTGCCGTCCCGCGCTGGTGATTACCCGTGATGGACCGGAGGCGCAAGGCTCGGCGCGCAGCATCCCGGCCTTTCATATGCTCGCTGCCCTGGAGTCATGTGCGGGGCTTTTCTCGCGATTTGGCGGGCACGCATATGCCGCCGGTTTCGCCCTTCCCAGCGAGAGGATAGGAGCATTGCGGGCGGCGCTGGATGCACGCGCCCGGGCTTGCCTTCAGCCTGAAGATTTGCAACGCGTCCTCTATTATGACGCCGAAGTTTCGCTGGCCGAAATCACTCCGGCCATCTTTGCCGAAATTCAACGCCTGCAACCATATGGGATGGGCAATCCTGAACCCGTCTTTGTGGCGCGCCACTTGCGGCTGACCGCGCTGCCCCGTGTCATCAAGGGAAAGCATATGAAGCTTGCGGTCGGCGAACGCGATACTCGAATTGGCACCCGAAGCTTTCAGGCAATGGGATGGCGCATGGCGGAACGCCTCCAATTGGAGCCGCTGTCCGCTCAGGACGAGATGGACCTTGCTTTCAAAGTGGTGGAAAATTCGCATCCCGACTTTGGCGGGTTGGAATTGTCGATTTGCGATTTTGCGAAGAACAGCAAGCAGGAGGCAACAGCCAGCTCTCCGGAGCAGTGAGGGGCTGTTCTTCTGTAACGGCTTCGCTGTTATCGTGAACGAGCCCACCCTTGCCTTGCTGCTTGCTGCCGGCGTGCGGTATATTCAGCGGCAGTCATGAACAGCTCTGATGTTTATTGTTCGCAATGCGGTACTCGCAATGAGGGGCATGCCGCTTTCTGTGTAAAGTGCGGAGCTCTCCAAGCCGGTGCTGTCGCCGCTCCCGCGGCAAACGCAGCGCCGGCTTATGGCACTGCTGCCCCGGTATATGGAGGCCCGCAGGTTTATGGCAGTAGTTCATTGGTAATGCAGCCGGCGCCGCCGAACGCTGCGAGTTACTTTCGTGGCTACGCCGGTTTTTGGATCCGGTTTCTGGCGATCTTCATTGACGGGATCATCGTGGGCATCATATTTGCGCCGCTTTGGTTCTTTTTCTTTGGCGCAAGTTTTCTTGGCATGCTCGGCGCAGCTAATGCCGGCGCGCACCATCCTCGCGCAGGCGCACAGGCGATCATGCCGTTCTTCGCCCTTGTGCCAATGATTGGCCTTGGCGGAATGGTCATAAATTGGCTCTACGAGGCCTGGTTGACAAGTTCCCCCAAACAAGGAACGCTGGGGAAAATGGCGCTGGGCCTAAAGGTTGTGGATACCAATGGGAACAGGCTCAGTTTCCTGCATGCCACCGGGCGCCACTTTGCCAAGATGATCAACGGCTTCACGTTCAACATCGGCTACATGATGGCCGGTTTTACCGCGCGCAAGCAGGGACTGCACGACTTGATCGCAGGCACGTATGTGATCAAGACATAGGCCTCCCTCCGAACCCATCCAACGGCACGCCCAACGGCACGCCAGCCGTAATATCATGGGAGTTCATGACGATCAATATTCTTCGGCTGCGCTATTGGTTTGCGGGCGCGACTCTGCTTAGTGTAGCTGCGGTTATATTGGTGTATTTCTACGCCCGACTTCACGCGGGCAGTGCGGTGACGGAGCTGCCAAAAAAAATACCGAACGGAGTGCAGCAGAGCACGCGCAGTTTTTCCTTGTCCAAATCCGAAGCCGGACACACGGTTTATACCATCCGGGCGGAGAGGGCCACTGAGTTTGCCGACGGTAGCCGACAGGATCTTGAAAATGTCCGCATTGTGGTCTACGGGCATCAGCACAATCGTTTTGATCAGATCGAAGGAAGTCATTTCTTGTATGACCCTAATACCGGCGATGTTAATACCAAGGGAACGGTCCATATCGATTTACAAGGCGAAGCAGTGCCTGCCGATTCCGCTTTGCCTCCCGGTGCTTCCACCGTTGGCCGTGGTCGTCCGGATCAAGCGCCACCCGAAAAACTTCAAAACCCGATCCACGTGACCACCACTGACCTGGTATTCAATCAAAAGACGGGCGAAGCACATACCAGCGCCCGCGTAGACTTTGAGGTGGCTGACGCAACTGGCTGGGCCGTGGGCGCTCACTACGACTCCAAGAGCAACGACTTGACTCTGAATCAAGACGTGCACATTACCATGCATGGAGAGACACCGGTAAACATCGTCAGCCGGACCGGATCTTTGACCCGCGTGCCTCGCCGCGCAATTCTTACCGACGCGCATATCATCCGCGATACCACTACGACGGATACCGCACTCCTCACAATATTGCTGCGCCCGGATAATACCATCGAGCGCATCCTTGGCAGTGGCGGCGTGGACACAACAAATCTTGGGACCAGCAAGATGCACGTTTATTCCCCGGACGCGGTGCTCTTTCTGGCGGGCAAGAGCAACGATGTTCAGACTGCGGATCTTACCGGTGGCGCCAAGTTCGATGTAACGGGCAGCAATGTGATCTATGGATCGGCCGACACCGCCCATCTGAATTTCGGGCCGCAAAACCAGGTCAGCAAAGTCCATGCACAAGGCAATGTAAGAATGGTCCAACCTCCCAAGCCGGCTACCGAGCGCACGTCTGCGGCAACCGATGACCAGCAGGCAGAGGCGAACAAGCGTCCGGCAATCGCTCCCGCCGGGCAAACGGTGCAACTCGATGCCGCCGCCGTCGATATTTGGCTGGACCCCGGCAATCAGCTTCGCCGGGCAGAGACCAGCCCCAATGCCCACATCACGCTTACTCCTGAGAATGGAAAGCCCGGGGAACATACCGTTATCACAGCCCGAAAATTCTATGCCGGATTCAAGCTGAACCACCTCGACTCGTTTACGGGCGAACCCGACGCCAGAGTAGTTTCCTACGAGACCGGTCAACCGGACAAAATCAGCACCAGTCGCCTCATCACCTTTGATTTCTCGACCTCGGGCGCCGTGTCAAAAATGACGCAACGAGACGACTTCCGCTATCGAGAAAAATTGGTGACGGGAGGAGAGAGGGCCGCCTGGGCCGAAGTTGCCGTTTATTCCCCTTCAACGGACCTGCTCACGCTGACGGGAAAACCAAGGATTGTCCAAGGTGGAATGACGACTACGGCTGAGATAATCCACATTGATCACACCAGTGGAAACGCCAGTGCAGAAGGCGGCGTGAAAACTACCTATAACGATCTCAAGCCGCAACCGGATGGCGCGCTTCTGGCCACGGACGAACCGATCCATGTAACTGCCCGCCAGATGACTGCCCAGCGCGCCGGGGGCACGGCCCACTACTCCGGCGATGCGCGGCTTTGGCAGGGCACAAACATCATTGCCGCCCCGGTCATTGATTTCGACCGGGACCAGCGTACGCTGGTCGCAATCAGTGATGAACCGGCCAAGGGACCGGGAAAATCGTCCCGTGTGACTACCATCCTGACCCAGCGAGATAAGACCGGCAAGTTGATGCCAATCAATGTAACCTCAGCCCGGCTCAACTATTCAGACATTCGCCGCCTGGCAGAGTTTGAAGGGGGAGTGGTCGCCCGAAGTGAAGATGGCACTCTAACTGCCAGCCGTGCGAATGTATATCTGTTCCCGGTAATGGGTGGAGCGCCTAAGAAAGAGGCGAAGTTGGCCGGCCGGCAATCATCCGGGCAGGACGCAAACGGCAGGGGACCGCTGAGCGATTCCGCCAGCCAGATTGACAAGATTGTTGCGGATGGCAACGTAGTGCTGCAACAGCCAGGTCGCCGCGCCACCGGGCAACATCTGGACTATTCCTCAACGCTTGACGAATACATCCTGTCCGGTGGCAACCCTCAGATGGTCGATGCCGAGCATGGCACCACCACGGGTGCAACGTTGACCTTCCATAAGGGCGATGATAAAGTTCAGGTTGACGGCGCGGATTCCCGCGCCGTTACCCACACACGAGCCCCCAAATAAATGCAAACGCTGGCGACGGACGATCTTGTCAAATCCTATCGCGGTCGCCGGGTGGTAAACGGGGTGTCTCTCCATCTCAACCAGGGCGAAGTGGTTGGCCTGTTGGGACCGAATGGGGCCGGCAAAACCACCAGCTTTTACATGATTGTAGGCCTCGTGCCGCCTGATTCCGGACGCATCCTGATTGATGGAGTTGATATCACTCGTGAACCCATGTATTTGCGGGCCCGCAACTTTGGGATCAGCTACCTGCCGCAGGAGCCCTCGGTATTTCGAAAACTTACGGTTGAGAACAACATCATGGCCGTGCTCGAAGCGCAGGCCCTGAGCTGGCATGAACGACGAGAACGGATGGAGCGGCTTATCCAGCAACTTGGCCTGGGGCACATCCGCAGGAACCGTGGGTACGCCTTGTCGGGAGGAGAACGGCGACGGGTTGAAATCGCCCGCTGCTTGTGTATATCACCGGCCTTCA